>JAGCPA010000030.1 GCA_017642445.1 Spirochaetia bacterium | reverse complement strand
GGTGACACTGTGGATGTAGCCCAGATCCTGATGGAGTTTGTCTATCAGGCAGAGCCGAAGAAACCTATTCACACCATAAACAGAGAAGCATTCAAGAGGCGGATTGTATTCGAGGATGATGGTATCCTGGTGATAAACAAGAAGAAAGGAGAGCTGGTCCATTCCGACGGCTCATCAAAGCGCTTCACTCCCCTGGACCAGCTGGTGAGGGAGTACCTTGCAGATGAAACTCCAGATTCCATCTCCTTCTCTCCAGGCCCGCTCCACAGGCTTGACAGGAACACATCTGGAATAATCGCGTTCGGAAAGAGTACAGAGGGAGCCCGGGAGTTCTCCAGCGCTCTGCAGCACCGCGAGACCAGAAAGTGCTACATAGCCCTGCTGGATGGCAGACTGACAGAGAGAGCCTGCTGGGAAGATTATCTGACCCGGGACGAGAAGACAAACACCTCTTCTGTATCAAAGAACGGCAAGGGAGATCTTGCCATAACCATAGCAACCCCTTTCTTAATCTCGGACGGCAAGACCCTGGCCCAGATTGAGATAAAGACAGGGCGCACCCACCAGATCAGGTGCCAGGCCAGCTTCCACCGCCACCCTCTTACAGGAGATGCCAAGTATCACGGAAGCCATAATGAGGCCGGCTATTACCTCCACTCCTCCTGTATCACAGCTGGAGAGAGGATTATTACCGGAGTGCCGGGCGGAGATTTCACCGCCGCTGTGGCTTCTCTCATGGGATGCTCTGAAACAGAGGTAAAAACGGCAGTTGATCAGATTATATCTTCCTTTGCGGGGGAAAATACAGTATAGTATGAATATGCAGATACCTTATTGCATCAGAAAACTTTTTGGAATCAAAGTCTACGCACTGGTGGGCCGCAGCGGCACCGGAAAAAGCTACCGGGCCCGGCTTATTGCAGAAAAGAACGGCATAAACCTGATCATAGATGACGGCCTGCTCATAAAGGGCGACAACATCATTGCAGGCAAATCGGCAAAAAGCGAGAAAGTGTATCTGACAGCCATAAAGACTGCACTGTTCGACACTGTGGAGCACAGGACCGAGGTGCGGAACAAGCTTAAGGAAGAGGAGTTCACCAAGATTCTCCTTATCGGCACATCAGAGGCTATGGTGCAGAAGATTGCAAACCGACTCCACCTTCCTAAACCCAGCAAGATAATCAAGATAGAGGATATAGTCACCGAGGAAGAGATAAACCAGGCTCTTAAGGAGCGGGCTACAGGAAAGCATGTCATCCCTATTCCAGAGGTGGAGGTGGAGAAGGACTATGCCGACATCATATCAGGATATATAAGCAGCACAATCGAGAAAGGAAAAGGGCTTTTCAAGCGGAAGAAAAAGATAGAGAACACAGTTGTCCACCCGACATTTGCCCCAGGGGAGCACCCAGGACATGTATCAATCTCCAAGGCTGCCCTTATCCAGCTGGTAATCCACTGTGTCGACGAGTTCGACTCCAGCATCAAGATCAAAAAGATCAAGATCCACTCGGAATCTTCGGGAGCTTACAAGATCAAGCTGTTCCTTATGGCCTCATACAAGACACAGCTTTCCGGAAAATTCCACGAGCTGCAGCATTATGTATCGCAGCATTTGACACGTTTTACAGGTATTCAGATAAAAGAAGTCAACCTTGAGATTGAGAATCTGAAGGATTAGCATCAGCTTTTTTCTTAGGGCGGCGTTTCCGTTTTCTCTTAGGTTTGTCAGATCCATCCCCATCTTGTGCCGGCTTATCAGACTGGCTGCGTCTATAGCGGAGCTTAAAGCCGTTCTTGGACATAACATTCCTTATAGCCTCTAAAAGAGCTACATTAGGGGGAACCACAGGACGCAGGAAAGTCTTGAGGCTCTCCATAACCTCGCCTATTGTCTGGTTTGCCACATCATCATAGAAGACCACAGCCTCGAGATAGTCGGTGATCAGAGGCTCAAGCAGAGTGCTGGACTTGGAGAGATCCAGATTCCCATCCCCCTTGTCCTGGTCAAACTTCTCCATTGTGTCGTAGAACAGGCTCTTCTTCTGAATCTCATAGACACCGGGCAGAATATAGCGCAGGATGTTAAGGCGTGCCAGCTTGCGGAACACCTCGGTGGTGTTGTCCATCTTCATTATCTTGAAAAGCTCTTCTGTAAGACGTGAGCTGGATACTGTCACAATCCTGTAGGCATTGAATATGATGAAAAGCTTTAAGAGGAGCGGGATATCTCCATTGATCATGACAGAGAACTTGACTGCCCTGATAAGACGCACAGGGTCTTCCTGGAAAATGATGCGGAGCGGGATGATAGGCCTTACAATCCGCTTCAGCAGGTCTCTGAAGCCGCCTATAAAGTCGATGACCTGCTCGGTCTTCGGGGAATAATAGAGAGCGTTTATGGAGAAATCACGGCGCCACACATCCTCTTTCATGGTGCCGAAACAGTTGTTGTCGCCTGTGACAGAGTTGGCGGCCCTGAATGTGGAGATCTCGTAGATTGTTCCACCCATCAGGACATGGACCAGCAGGAAGCGGCGTCCTATGATCCTGGCGTTGCGGAAAAGCTTCTTTATCTGGCGTGGGTATGCGTCGGTGACAATATCGAAGTCCTTGGGCTTGCGGCCTATGATCATATCGCGGACAGCACCGCCCACAATATATGACTCATATCCTGCATTCCTAAGGCGGTCGCAGATAAAGAGGGCGTTATGGTCAATATCCTCTTTGCGTATATGATGTTCGTGCTTCTCGTAGAACTCGGCCAGCTTGACAGCCTTGCCTCTGGTGTTCTTATAATATCTGACTATCATCCGGAAATTATTATTTCACAATATAGCTATTTAGTAAATAAAATATACAGAAATCTTCTTGTTTTAATCAGCAGTATGATATATCTTTTTCACGGCAGGAAAAAAGAATGTCAGTCGAGAATATCAGAAATATAGCTATCATCGCCCATGTAGACCACGGCAAGACCACGCTGGTGGATGCCATGTTCAGGCAGAGCGGCACATTCAAGAATGCAGAGAAGATGGGAGACCGGGTCATGGACTCGGGCGACATCGAGAAGGAACGGGGAATAACTATTTCGGCCAAGAACTGCGAGGTGCAGTGGGACGGAATAAAGATAAACATCCTGGACACCCCGGGCCATGCCGATTTCGGCGGCGAGGTGGAGCGTGCTCTCTCCATGGTGGATGGTGTGGTGCTCCTTGTTGATGCGGCCGAAGGCCCCCTGCCCCAGACAAGGTTTGTGCTCCAGAAGGCATTGGCATTAAACCTTGAGCTGATTATTCTCATCAACAAGATTGACCGGGAGGATGCACGCCCGGAAGAAGTTTACAACGAGGTGCTTGAGCTCCTCCTCGACCTGGGAGCCGACGACCGCTATCTGGATGCCCCTGTCCTCTGGTCCAACGGCCGCAAGGGAATTGCAAAGTACAACTTAAATGATGATTCGACAAATATAGCTCCACTTATGGAGACAATAATAAAGCACATACCTGCCCCTGAATGCGACATAAACAAGCCTTTCCAGATGCTTGTTGCAGACTTAGACTACTCCGACTACCTGGGCCGGATGGCCATAGGCAAGATAAGAAGCGGCAAGGCTTCCATCAACGACCGGCTGGCAATAATTGGCAAGGATGGTGTCCCAAAGCCTTTCAAGGTGTCGCAGATACAGGTGTACAACGGCACAAGCCTGCAGGCTGTGGAGTCTGTGCCAGCTGGGGATATCGCAATCCTTTCCGGTGTAAGCAACGTCTTCATAGGCGACACAATATGCTCGGCCCTGGAGCCGGAGGCCCTGCCACGCATAGAGGTGGACGAGCCCACCGTATCTATGCGGTTCCTTGCCAACACCTCCCCCCTCGCAGGCCGTGAGGGAAAGTATGTGCAGGGAAGCAAGATATTAGAGCGCCTCAAGAAAGAGGCCTTACGCAACGTTGCTCTGCAGGTGGTTGAGGCTACCGACAGCGAGGGGGGCTACATTGTCAAAGGCAGGGGCGAGTTCCAGATGGCAATCCTTATAGAGATGCTCCGGCGCGAAGGCTATGAGTTCTGCGTAGGACGTGCCAAGGTAATATTCAAGACTGATGAGAACGGCAACAGGACAGAGCCTATGGAGCATGTGGTCATAAGCGTCCACAAGGACTACGCCGGAATAATCTCCGAGACACTGCTTCAGCGCAAGGGAATCCTGTCTAACTACGCCAACTCAACCGGCGACCACATAATAATGGAGTTCGACATACCATCCCGTGCCCTTATAGGCTACCGTGACAAGTTCCTCACCGACACCAAGGGGACAGGAATAATGAACGCCTACTTCACCGGCTACGGCGAATACAAGGGGGACATCCCCACCCGGCTCACCGGTTCCCTGGTTGCAGACCGGAGCGGCGGCGCAGTTGCATACGGCATATTCAACCTGGAGCCGCGGGGCAAGATGTTCATAGTGCCGGGCGACCCGGTCTACGAGGGAATGGTTGTGGGCGAGCACAACCGGGACTTCGACCTCTACCTGAACCCTACCAAGACAAAACAGCTATCCAATATGCGGGCATCGGGCAAGGATACAAACGTAATACTTACACCGGTGCTGCCTATGACAATTGAGAGAGCTATTAATACAATCAGGGATGATGAACTGGTTGAGATCACTCCTCAGTCCATAAGACTGAGGAAGAAGATACTCAACCGTCTAGAAAGGAAAAAGACTGAACGCCTCGAAGAGGCTTAAATCACTTAGTACCGAATATACGGTCGCCCGCATCACCCAAGCCTGGGCAGATGTAGGCATCCTTATTCAGCTGCCTGTCCACATGGCCAATGTAGATCTGCACATCAGGATGTGCCTCGTGGAGAACCTTTATACCCTCCGGAGCAGCGATGATGCACATGAACTTTATCTTCACACCGCCATGGGCCTTGACCTGAGATATGGCATCGGCAGCAGAACCGCCTGTTGCCAGCATCGGATCCAGCACAATGATGGTACGCTCGGAGATCGGCTTAGGAAGCTTGCAGTAATATTCCACAGGCTTGTGGGTAACCTCGTCGCGGTAAAGGCCGATATGGCCTACCTTGGCTGTCGGAGTCAGGGCCAGGATACCAGGCACCATTCCAAGACCTGCGCGGAGCACAGGGACAACAGCCAGCTTACGGCCGGCAATGAACGGAGTCCTGCACTTCTCTATAGGAGTCTCAACCTCCACTTCTTCCAGAGGAAGGTCGGAGAGAGCCTCGTAGCCCTCAAGCACGGCAATCTCCTCAACCAACTTGCGGAACTCGTTTGTTCCGGTCTTTTTGTCCCGGAGCATAGAGATCTTGTGCTGGATAAGAGGATGTGTCAATACAAAGATGTTCTTCTCGTCGTTGTAGTTCATGCAGCTCTCCATTAAGAAAGGAAGATACCGCGGCTCTTGTCACCTGCTGCATTCTTTCCGAACTCGTAGTCGTTTCCAGGAAGAATCGCGTTGAGGACAATACCTGCGATAGCAGCGATAGCCAGAGCTGTAAGTGTAACAGATGTGCTTCCTACCTTGAATGTGAGTCCGTTTGAGAATCCCAGACCGCATACAAAGATGACACCTGCGATGATCAGGTTTCTGGACTTGGTCAGGTCTACTCTGTTCTCAACAATGTTCCGCACACCTATGGCAGAGATCATACCGTAGAGCATGAACGAGATACCGCCGATGATAGCTGTCGGCATAGTGGAGATGATGGCAGAGAATTTAGGGATGAAGGAGAGGATGATTGCATAGAATGCAGCCAGCCGTACAACCTTTGGGTCAAATACTCTGGAGAGCTCCAGGACACCTGTGTTCTCGCCGTATGTTGTGTTGGAAGGACCGCCCACCAGACCAGCCATTGCTGTCGCAAGACCGTCGCCCATAAGGGTGCGGTGCAGACCGGGATCTGCCAGGAAGTTTGTGCTTGTTGTTGCGGAGATAGCAGACATATCGCCGATATGCTCCATCATGGAAGCGATAGCGATAGGAGCCATAACCAGAACAGCTGTGATATCGAACTTACAGAACTTGAATGCAGGAATTCCGACCCATGCGGAGTCGCTGATCGCAGCGAAGCTGAAGATCGCAGAGCCGTCCGGGTTTGTCATGCCTGCCATGTGCATTATCAGAGCTATGACATATGAAACTGCGATACCCATAAGGATAGGGATGATTCTGAACAGCCCCTTGCCCCATACGTTGAATACTATGATAGTTGCCAGAGCCACGATTGCCAGGAACCAGTTGGTGGAGGCGTTGCCGATTGCAGAGCCAGCCAGAGAGAGTCCGATACAGATGATGATAGGACCTGTGACTACAGGAGGCAGGAACCGCATAACCTTCTTCATGCCCACCACCTTGATGATGAGAGCCAGAATGAAGTATGCAAGGCCAGCGATAACTACACCGCCGCAAGCATATGCAGCCTTCTCGTTTGCACCCATTCCGGCGTAGATTCCGGCATTAAGGTTTGCAACTGTGTAGAAACCGCCCAGGAAAGCGAAGGAGGAGCCGAGGAAAGCGGGCACCTTGAACTTTGAGCATACATGGAAAATAAGTGTTCCGAAACCGGCACAGAACAGAGTGACTGCAACAGTCATACCCTGGGTGATAGGCTCACCGGTAGCATCCTTGAAAAAACCGCCCACAAGAATAGGTACCAGAACTGTGGCACCAAACATAGCAACCATGTGCTGAAGACCCATGAGCAACATACTTCCTGTGCCCAGGAGCTTAGCGTCCCTGATAGGTTCGCCCTTGAAATCTTTCATTAATTTCCCCTCCGTGATTTTCTTTTATTGTATAACAGGAGGGGTCAATTTTTCAATAGAAAAGATAGAAAAGTAAATTACTTATAGTTATTAAAATTGCAAAATATATTACTCTACTGTCACACTCTTAGCCAGGTTCTTGGGCTGATCCACATCGCGGCCCAGCTCCAGCGCGGAGTAGTAAGCCAGAAGCTGCAGAGGAATACTCATCAGGAACGGGTAGATGTATTCCACCGTTTTCGGAACCTCAATAACATCATCAGCAATACTGTACACATCTTTATCTCCTTCTGCTGCCACTGCTATAATCTTGCCGCCGCGTGACTTCACTTCCTTCATATTGGATATGATCTTGTCGTGGAGCCTGTCGTCGGTAACCAGGAACAATGACGGTGTCTTCTCATTTATAAGGGCTATCGGGCCGTGCTTGATCTCGGCTGCGCTGAAGCCCTCTGCGTGAATATAGGAAATCTCCTTGAGTTTGAGCGCTCCTTCCATTGCCACCGGATAGTTGATTCCGCGGCCGAGGAAGAGGAAGCTTTCGGTATGGCAGTATTTCTTTGCTATTGTCTCAATCTTAGATGCAGATTTAAAGATAGTCTTAAGCTTTTCCGGCACAGCCTCAAGCTCGTCTATAAATTCAAGGCCATCCTCGAAGGACATATTCCTGAGCCGGGCCATGATCAGGGTAAAAATATACATTGCTGTCATCTGCGAGGTGAATGCCTTGGTGGATGCAACAGCAATCTCCGGACCTGAGTGGATGTAGACGCCGCCGTCCGATTCTCTGGCAATGGTAGATCCTACCACATTGCAGATTCCAAGGACTCTGGCTCCCTTTCTCTGGAGCTCCCTCATGGCATAGAGTGTATCCATGGTCTCGCCAGACTGTGATATCGCAAAATAAAGTGTATTCTTTTCGATGATAGGATTCCGGTATCTGAGCTCAGAGGCAATCTCAGCATGTGCCGGAATTCCTGCCATGCTCTCTAAGAGGTATGCTGCGACAAGACCTGCGTGATACGAGGTTCCGGCAGCAATAATTACGACACGCTCCACCTTGAGGAGCTCCTCTGTGGTCATGTTGAGGCCGCCCAGGTGTCCTGTCGCATGGGCTCTGTCAAGCCTTCCTTTCATTCCACGGACGATTGATTCGCTCTGCTCATAGATCTCCTTGAGCATATAGTGGTCATATCCGCCTTTCTCGAAAGATTCGGCCTTCCACTCAATTATATCGATATCCTTGTTTATGATATTCTCGTCCAGGTCCATGGTCTGGAAGCTGTCTGGTGTGACTGTGACAACCTCGCCGTCCTGGAGGTAGATGACCTGCTTGGTGTAGCTGATGATGGCTGAGGCATCTGAAGCCAGGAACATCTCGCCGTCCCCTACTCCCATGATGAGCGGAGATCCGTTCCGTGCCCCCACCAGCATATCAGGATGATCCTGGTGCATGACAACCAGTCCATAGGTTCCCTTGAGAAGGCTGAGTGTCTCAAGAACTGCCTTGGTCAGGTCGCCTTTGTAGCACTGCTCTATAAGGTGTGCAACAACTTCTGTATCGGTATCGGACTTGAGGGAATGCCCCTTGTCCTTGAGAAGATTCCTTAGCTTTTCGTAGTTCTCGATGATTCCGTTGTGGACCACAGCAATCTTTCCGCTGCAGTCTGTGTGTGGATGGGCATTAGCCTCGGTCACGCCGCCATGGGTTGCCCAGCGGGTGTGTCCTATTCCGTTATGGCCGAAAGGACGTGGAGGAACAACTGCAAGCAGGTTCTTTAGCTTACCTGTAGATTTGATGATTTTAAAGCCTTCCGGTGAATCTACACAGATTCCGGCAGAGTCATAGCCACGGTATTCAAGTCTCTTAAGCCCTTCCAGAAGGACTTCTGATGATGGTTTTTTACCGACGTATCCGATTATTCCGCACATTTGCACGCTCCCAGTATATTTCTTACTTATTTTATCGGCTTTTTTTAAAAATTTTTTAAAAAATTGAAGCAAAAATGCATTTTTCTGTGTCTATAAGTTCAGGAGGATTAATATGACAATACATTTTTTTGAGATTTCGCTTATCTGTTTAACTATCTTAAGTGCATGCACGCCGCTGCCAGCCGAAAAGAAACCGGCCCAGGGGACAGCCGCTCCGCCGGTGGCGACTGAGGTATTGAACAGCTCCCCCAGCCTGATAACCCTTAGGTTTGACAAGGAGATATCAGCAGACCCTTCTGACTTCATGATTGTGCCGGAGGTGGGCATATCCAGCGTGGAGTGCCATGGTCAGACTGTGGAGGTCTACCCTACCCAGCCCCTTGTGGCCGGCGAGGAGTACTTCATTAAAGGGACAGTGCAGGATTCAAAGAGAAACTCGACATCGTTCGGAATGACATTCTTCGGCTTCAACCCTGACCTTCCTGTGCTTCTGATAAACGAGTTCACCACCAACGGCTCGGGAAAGCATCCAGACACTGTGGAGCTTTATGTGAGAAAAGGGGGCAACGCCGCAGGTATAACGCTGTTCGGCGGAACCAAGACCACTTTCCAGGACAAGTTCATACTGCCCTCTTTCCATGTGAATGCGGGGGACTATGTGCTTATCCATCTGAAGCCCCAGGGGATAGAGACAGAGGTGGATGAGAAAGAGAGAAAGGATGAGGCCAAGGGCTACGATTCCAGCGATACAGCCTGGGATTTCTGGGTGCAGGGAGGAAGCGGCCTTTCGGGGAACAACGGAGCCCTTACCTTGTACACCAACCCTTATGGACAGCTGATGGATGCAGCCTTGTATACAAACCGAACCTCGGAGTCTGATTCCAACTACCGGGGGTTCGGCAGTGCAAAGCTCATGCTTCAGGCCGATGAGATTGCAGAATCCGGAGGCTGGAATTTCGAGGCTGATGAGATAGCGCCCGAGGACTGCATATGGTCTGCCGACTCCACCGCCACCCGCTCCATATGCCGATCAGGCACCTCGGCAGACACAGACACAAAGGGAGATTGGCATACGGTGCCCACCTCGAGATTCTCGTTCGGAAAGGAGAACAGCGATGAAATATATGTAAAATAATAATATTATGAAAAAAAGTTATTTCCTTTTTTCTGTTCTATGGTATAATCCGAGTAATAAGGAGTATTTATGGAAACTATGAACTTTGGCTTTATCTCGGTTCTTCCACCGATTATCGCCATCGCCCTGGCTCTTATAACCAAGGAGGTTTATTCCTCCCTGTTCATCGGTATCCTTATCGGTGGAGCCATCTACGCCGGAGGATCTTTCACAGTATTCTTCGAGCATGTTCTTCAGGACGGAATGGTATCCCAGCTTTCTGACAGCTGGAATGTTGGTATCCTCATCTTCCTCGTTATCTTAGGTGTTATGGTTTGCCTTATGAACAAAGCAGGCGGATCTGCCGCTTTCGGAAACTGGGCAAAAAAACATATCAAGACTAAAACAGGAGCACAGCTTGCAACAATTGCACTTGGTGTCATGATCTTCATCGACGACTACTTCAACTGTCTTACAGTAGGAAGCGTAATGAAGCCTGTTACAGACAACTACAAGATCTCCAAGGAGAAACTTGCATACCTTATCGACGCAACAGCAGCACCGATCTGTATCATCGCACCTATCAGCTCCTGGGCAGCAGCAGTTGCAGGATTTGCACCGGAAGGACAGAACGGTATCGCCCTCTTCTGCAGTGCTATTCCTTATAACTTCTATGCTCTGTTCACAATCGGCATGATGATTATCCTCTCTATCTTCAGCCTGGACTTCGGACCGATGAAGAAATTTGAGGCAGCAGTTGCAAGAGTGACAGAAAAGAGCGAGCAGGAGAACATAGCTATCGGAAACGGAAAGGTCATCGACCTGGTATTCCCGATTGTAATCCTTATTGTTATGTGTGTTCTTGGCATGATCTACACCGGCGGATTCTTCGCTACCGGCGAGGACAAGGCTGGCTTTGTCGATGCATTTGCAAACAGCGATGCTTCTGTAGGTCTGGTTATCGGATCCATGGCAGCTCTCATCATCACCCTGATCTTCTACCTGCCAAGAAGAGTTCTTTCCTTCAAGGAATGTATGACTTGTATTCCAGAGGGATTCAAGGCAATGGTTCCAGCTATCCTTATCCTCTCTCTGGCATGGACACTTAAGGCTATGACAGACAGCCTGGGAGCAGCTGACTATGTAGCAGGTGTTGTTGAAGGCAGCGCAGCCGGCTTCAAGAACTTCCTCCCTGCAATCATCTTCCTTATTGCATGCGGCCTTGCATTTGCAACCGGTACATCATGGGGAACATTCGGTATCCTTATTCCTATCTGTATCGCAGCATTCCCAGAGGCTGGAGACCCGATCCGGATCATCTCCATCTCTGCATGTATGGCTGGTGCTGTCTGCGGCGACCACTGCTCACCTATCTCTGATACCACAATCATGGCAAGTGCAGGTGCTCAGTGTAACCACGTGAACCATGTCGCAACACAGCTGCCATATGCAATCTCTGTTGCAGTAATCTCATTCATCACATACATCTTCGCTGGATTCATCAAGAATGCATTCGTCTCAATCCTCTTCGGACTGGTGATCCTGATTGCATTCCTCCTCTACATGAGAAAGAGAGAAGCAGCAAAATAATCGAAAAGTATTTCTGATAAAAAAGAGCAGCGTTTCTGCTGCTCTTTTTTTTTGGCCTGTCTATCAGAAAGGACCGTTTATAAGGCCGTAGCCCTGGTCCGGCAGATAGCTGTAAAGGTAGTACCAGGAGAATCTCTTGCCTCCTGTGCTCACTGTTCCAGGCACCACCTGGAACTCGCCGCCGAATGTGCCGTCGGACTGGATACCCCATACATAATCGGCCTTGCCATCCACTTTGACACCGTCTCCTGTCTTTGTAAGGGAAGGCCATTTATCAGGTGCACCCTTGATGTTGTTGCTTATGACAATTGATGTCTTTGCCCGCTCGCCCGAGGAGTCAAGGAGCATGATGCGGTAGGTGCCGCCCGGAAGGCTCTCTTCCGGTGCAGGCATGGTTATGAAGTTGCTTCCCATCCACACCTCGTTCTCGCCGTACTTCTCCATACGGAGGCTGGAGCCTGAGATCTCCCAGTAAAGCTGATGCTCGTCGTTTATGACATACATCTTGTCCATATCGTCAACACCGTCATCATCACTTGCCATGACAAATATGGTGAGCGCCTGGGAATTCTTTCCTGTCTGCTGGTCATGCACTAGGTTAATCTGCCAGAAAGTCTGGCTTATCTTGGGAGCGCTCTCGGAACAGCTTCCAAGGATGATTGAGAGGCATAACAGCAGGAAAAGCTTATTCAGTATAGAGTTCCGCATTCTCCACCGGCTTTGCGTAAGCACCGAGAACATATGGCAGTGTTGACTGTGGAATCCGTCTGAAACGGGCCATAAATCTGTTCCGGTACTCCTTGGTATAGTTTTTCACATATTTATCTGTGTTGTGCATAATATCGTAGGCTGCATAGTTGCAAGGCCAGAGCTTATAGTGGGTCAGGATGAAGTCGTCGATAGCCTGAGCCACCTCCTTGGCATTCTTCCACTCCTCGCTGTAAAGAGGCTTGCCGAATGCTATATTGACCCTTCCCTTCTTGTTCTGGATGCCCAGAATTATGCTGATGAAATCCTCATTCTTCCTCTTTTCGTACACTTCGCCCCTGAGTGACTTTTCCATACGACGTGCCGCTTCTCTGGCCTTGAGACGGTCGCATGGGTCGAACTCGTAGGAGACAGCCACAGGAATTATGTTAAGGCTGTTGATGTACTGGGTGAATGTAAGCCCGGTCTGACGGTTGCAGAGTGCAAACATCTTTATTATGGCCGGGTTGGTCCTGTCATCTCCATCCTTGGCTCTTCCCTCTCTCTGGGCAATCCAGACAGAATCTTTGTTATAGATAGTCTCCCTGATGTACTTGGAGAGAGTCATAGAAGACTTAAGCTGGGCCAGCGGCTCAAGATCCCGCTGCACAATAAAGGCCTTGTTTATTCTTATGGCATCAGCCACTTCCCGGCTTGTGAGCAGGTTGTCGCCGAATGCTGTCTGGAAGCTGGGGAAGCCCCGCTTGAGGAGCATATAGTCGGCAACCACCGGATCCATAGCTATATCCCTGTGGTTGGAGATAAACAGATAATGCTTTCCTGCCTCCAGCTCCTCGCTGCCGGAGGAGGTGAGCTCGGTCATAGTCCCCTTCACAACCAGGCTGATAAGCCGTTCCAGTATAAGGGAATGGAGCTCGTCGGAAGTCTTTACATTCCGAAGCATAAATTTAAGATACCAGTGGCAGATTGTATCCACCACTGGTGCAAAAAACTCTGGGAATTCAGGCCATGCCTGTCTGCGGAATACAGTGATTAAATTCTTGTTTGCCAGAAGGCGCGCAAGGGCATCGGTAAACTCCTTTCCCTCGTACGGCCGTATGTCAGCAAATTCATCAACTGCAGCAGTTTCCTGTGTCAGATCACTCATTTTTCTTACTCTCTTGCGCTGCTGGGAACAAAGCTGCACGGACTTTCGCATCGATTTCTGCAAACAGATCCGGATTTGATTCCAGGAACTGCTTGGTGTTCTCCTTGCCCTGGCCTATCTTCTCGCCATTGTAGGAGAACCAGCTTCCACTCTTCTGGATTATGCCGAATGACATGGCTGCATCTATAAGAGCGGCAGATACAGATATTCCCTTGCCGAACATAATCTCAAGCTCGGTCTTCTTGAACGGTGGAGCCATCTTGTTCTTGACAACCTTGACCCGCACCCTGTTTCCGATGACATCATCGGCCCCTTTGTCAATGGTCTCGATCTTCCGCACTTCCATCCGGATGGATGAGTAGAACTTAAGGGCATTGCCTCCAGTAGTTGTCTCCGGGTTGCCGAACATAACGCCGATCTTCATACGCAGCTGGTTGATGAAGATAAGGCATGTGTTGGATTTGGCAAGGATACCGGTCAGCTTTCTGAGGGCCTGGCTCATAAGGCGGGCCTGGAGTCCCATGTGGGAGTCTCCCATGTCCCCCTCTATCTCTGCCTGAGGAGTGAGGGCTGCAACCGAGTCGATCACTATGATATCCACAGCACCGGAGCGGACCAGGGACTCTGCAATCTCAAGAGCCTGCTCTCCTGTATCGGGCTGCGACACCCACAGCTCGTCGGTGTTTACCCCAAGGTTTGCGGCATACACTGGATCCAGCGCATGCTCTGCATCAATAAAGGCGGCAATACCTCCCTGCTTCTGGCTTTCTGCGATAGCGTGAAGCGCCAGGGTGGTCTTTCCAGAGGACTCAGGACCATAGATCTCGATGATCCTTCCCTTTGGATAACCGCCGATTCCCAAAGCAGCATCCAATGTCAGTGCACCGGTAGGTATAACCTGCACTCCTGCATTAGCCGCCTTGTCTCCCAGCTTCATGATGGAGCCTTTTCCAAACTGTTTTTCCATCTGGAGTCTTACAGCTTCCAAAGCCATTGCTTTTTCTTCGTTTCCTGTTTTCTTTTCTTTACTCATACAAGCCTCCTAAATGGTTAAACACACTTTTTGTTCATTTTGCTTCAATTTTACAATATTTTTTTAAAAAAATCTATCAAAAATCTTTAAACGAGTCCAAAAGGATGGTCACGGGGCCGTCATTTGTGTAAGAAACCTGCATCTCTGCGCCGAACTGTCCCGATGCTGTCTTTATCCCCTTTTCCTTAAGCCCGTGCAGGAACCGCTGATAATAGAGGTTCCCTTTCTCGTTGCCGGCAGCATCTCCATAGGATGGCCTTCTGCCGCGCCTGGCATCGCCGAACAGGGTGAACTGCGAGACCACCAGGATCTCTCCCCCTGTATCCAGGAGAGAAAGGTTCATTTTCCCTTCATCATCCGAAAAAATCCTCAGGTTTATGACCTTATCTAAAATATAATCAAAATCCTTGTCAGTGTCATCCTTATGGACACCCAGATAGACCAGGAGCCCCAGATCTATCGCCCCTATGAGCTCTTCTCCGACCTGAACCCGGGCATCAGAGACCCGCTGGACAACTGCTCTCACATTACCTCCCCTGTCCTGCAGGTCACTGCAATAATCACAGTGATTGCCAGAGCAATAAACAGAATACCGCCGGCTATCCCCACCCTGGTGAGATACTTTCTGCGGTTATCCCTGCATGGAAGCAGACTTCGGCATTTTTTCAGGGTAAGAAGGCCTGGAAGCTGCCTGCTGTCGGTTGTATTGATGAAATCAAGCCCCTCTTTCGCATAGATATCATCCGGATTGTTATGAAGGATATGGAGCCAGATACGTACTGCATCGGCATTTTCTCCCCTTTTAAGATGCAGCACAGCAATGCCATACATAAGCTCTATGGCCGAAGGATTGATCTGGAGAGCGCGCTGAAGATAGGAGCTTGCCCTGATAAAGTCCCCTGTATAAAGGGATGCATATCCTAAATAGCTGTAGAACTTCCAGTCGTCCCGGTGCTCAAACACCTGAGGTTCAAGGATGCGGATAACCTTCTCGAAGTTACCCTGCTGGAAGTACTTGGCAGCAGAAATCATAAATCAGATATCCAGCTTAAGGTCGCCGCTCTGGATCCACCCTTTCCTGCGCATGAACGATGCAAAGAGAAGTGTGAGCACAGCAGGGGCAGCCACATGGATCAGAATGATTTCTGCAAGAATGATTCCACTGCTTATGCCGGCAGCAGACATAGTCTGATAGGTTACAATCTGCCCAACCAGGCCGGAGGTGCCCATTCCTGTTCCCACAGGACCGCATACCATGCCCAGCACTTTAGCTGAAATCGGTCCTAGGACTGCGCTTGCAAGGATAGGGGGCAGCCATACAATAGGCTTACGCACTATATTGGGCATCTGAAGCATAGAGGTGCCGATTCCCTGGGCAAAGAGCCCGCTTATTCCGTTGTCCTGGAAGCTCATGACTGCAAAGCCTATCATCTGGGCAGAACAGCCGGCAACAGCAGCACCTCCGGCGATACCGGAGAGCCCCAGAATTATTCCAAGGGCTGCAGAGCTTATAGGAAGGGTAAGACACATACCCATTATTACAGAGACCAGAATACCCATGATAACAGGCTGCTGCACAGTAGCCCAGTTGATAAGGCTGCCCACTGCAATCATAAAGTTGGATATAGGAGGGCCTACCCAAAGGCCTACCAGAGAACCGGTAACAATGGTTACAATTGGTGTTATAAGAATATCAAGCTTTGTGCGGCCAGAAACCAGGTGGCCTAACTCGATACCTATAAATGCTGCTATGAATGCACCCAGCGGCTCACCCGGCCCCTTAAGGGTCAAAGCTCCCCCTGCAAATGCGGCGCCGCTTAAGATAGAGCTGGCAAATGCACCGGCAAGACCGGCTACTGCTGCCGAAATAGTAACCAGCGGCGACTCTTTGAACTTATATGCCACACCTACTGCGATTCCTGCGCCGGTGAGACCTTTGGCCACATTGGCAATGCTTATGACAGTCCTCCCTACAGAACCACCTAGAAGCGTTCCTATCTGGGCCAGAATAGTTCCTACAATCAGTGTCGAGAAAAGGCCCAGAGCCATTCCTGACAACCCGTCGATAAACACATGGTATGCAAACCGGGATATAATGTTTTCTGATTTAGCACTGCTCATATCTTAAGGGTATTAGATATAAGTAAAAAATTCAAGTGGCAACAGTTGTAGCCACATCGGCGAAGGTGCCGTCGGCAGCCTTTGCAAGGTCATCCGGAGAAAGGATAAGCTGCCTGCCCCTCACTCCGGCGCTGACATAGATCTCATCAAAGAGTGTGGCTGTCTCGTCTATGAAGAGGGGAAACTTTTTCTTCATCCCTATCGGGGAGCATCCTCCCCTGATATATCCTGTCAGACCAAGCAGCTCGGTCATCTTGACCGGCTTGATCTCCTTGCTTCCGGAGACAGCCCTGGCTTTCTTTAGGTTAACTTCGGACTCGGCGCTGACACAGAAGACAAAGGTCAGGTTCTTCTCGTTCCTCATCACAATAGTCTTGAATATCTTTTCTGGAGAGATCCCCAGCTTTGAGGCTGCTGAAACAGCATCCAGATTGTCGGGGTCCACATCATATCCTGTCACTGAGTATTTTATTCCAAGGTTGTCCAGAATGCGCATGGCATTGGTCTTTTTGTCACTCATCCTCTCTGCCGCTCTTGGTCTCTCTTATCTCCACATCAAACGGGATGCTGCTGAGCCTGAATCTTTTTCTTATCTTGTTCTTGATGTAGCTGATATATGCATCGGGGAAACGGTCTGCCCTGTTGACGAACAGGATAAACCGGGTCGGGAACACCTCGGGCTGTGTAGCATATCTTATCTTGTATCTTATCCCTTTGGCAGCAGGCACCGGATAGTCATCCACCCATTCCCTCACCGCCTTGTTCAGGTCTGAAGTGCTGACCCTGGTAAAAAGCTGTTTCTTGACTTTGAACACCGCATCCAGAAGCTTGTCGATTCCAACCCCTTCCTTGGCTGAGATTGGAACCACCGGGGCAAAATCCAGGATCGGGAACAGGAACTGGAGCCTGTCCTTCATGGCCTGCTCTGCATTCGGAATGTGGCTCTTCATATCCCACTTGTTGAGGACTATCACCACTCCCCGTCCCTTCTTGACAATCTGGCTGGCAATCTTCTTGTCCTGGTCAGTGAGCCCTTCGGTGCAGTCCACCATAAGGAGCACAACCTCGGCAAACTCTATGCTGCCTATGGCCCGGTTGACCGAATAGTACTCCACATCCTCGGTCACCTTCTTCTTGCGGCGGATTCCTGCTGTATCGTAGATAGTGTATTTGATATCCCTGTAGATGAACTGCCCCTCTATGACATCCCGGGTAGTGCCTGGAACATCAGAGACTATGGAGAGATTCTTTCCTGTAAGGCAGTTGATAAGGGTTGATTTTCCTGTGTTAGGCTTTCCGATTATAGAGAGCCGTATCTCGTTGATATGGGCATTCTCGGCCTGAACCTCTGCCTCATCCTCCGGCAGGTCGTTCTCCGGCGGCAGCTTTGCATCCAGAAACTCCCTCATCTTGGAAATGAGTGTATCTATGTTACGGCCGTGTGAAGAAGAGATTCCGATCACTGTCTTGAATCCCAGAGAATGGTAGTTCCAGACATCATCATCCTTCTCGGGCGAATCCAGCTTGTTTATGACCAGGAATATCTTGTCAGAATATCTGCGCATCCCGTGGATGATATGCTCATCTGCACTGGTCAGCTCCTTCCCCTCCAGAAGCAGAAGGATAAGGTCAGCCTCCTCAAGTGATGCAAGGCTTTTCTCTGTGATAAGGGAGGCGAAGCCCTCTTTTGAATAATCGATTCCACCTGTATCGGTGAGCTTTATCTTGCGTCCGGCCAAGTCGCAGGTGCCGCTTATCGGGTCGCGGGTGACCCCTGGGATGGGGTCGGTTATAGCTCTGCGCTTACGCAAAAAGCGGTTGAACAGTGTGGATTTTCCCACATTTGGCCGGCCGGCGATAACTACGCAGGGAAATTTCTTTTCAGAGATATATTCCAAATCTGTCATTGTATTTTGTCCTGAGATAGTTATAAATCTTGGTCCCGTTGTCCATATCCATTATCTCGGCAACAGTCTCTTTAGCCTCGGTGTAAAGGACATTTCTTATAACTTTCTTGATTACAGAGATGCTCTGAGAGCTCATGGATAGCTCATCAATACCCATACCTAATAGAACTATGGCGCTGAGCGGATCTGCAGCTATCTCTCCGCAGACACTTACACTTATGTCGCGCTTTTTTCCTGCATCTATGACCATCTTAAGAAGCCGCAGGATAGCGGGGTTGAAAGGCTGATACAGATATGCGACACGCTCGTTGCCCCGGTCCATGGCCATGGTGTACTGGATAAGGTCGTTGCTTCCGATGGAGAAGAATGCCACTTTCTCGGCAAAAGCATCGGCAGCAAGCACTGCAGATGGAACCTCCATCATCATACCGACAGGGACATCCTCGTTTATCTTATAGCCCTCTTCCATAAGGGAAGAGCGGACCTGTGCTGCGATCTTAAGCGCCTCCTCCAGCTCCTCCATTGTTGCAATCATAGGGAACATAATCTTGAGGCTCCCATAGACCGATGCCCGGTAAAGAGCCCTGAGCTGGCAGATGAAGAGATCCTGCTCGGTAAGGCTGTACCTAATACCACGCCAGCCTAAAAGTGGGTTACGCTCGCTGTTGTCCCCATGGTCGGCAAGCATCTTGTCACCGCCGATATCAAGGGTGCGGACTGTGACACTCTGGCCGTTTGCCCTCTCAAGCAGCTTCTTATATACAGCAAACTGCTTCTCCTCGTCCTTCTGATACTCGTTCTGCATAAGGAGGAATTCCGATCGGAAAAGCCCCACACCGTCGGTTCCAAGTGCCTCAACATTCTCTATCTCCTCGGGGAACTCAATGTTGGCCTTTATAAAGACACGCCTGCCATCGTCGGTCTGGGCCACCTTCTGGATATAGCGGCGGAGCGACTGGGCAATCTCATGGTTCTTCTCTATGTTCTCGATATAGGCTTCAATTGTGGCCTTGTCTGGGTCTATTACAACATTTCCGCCGTAGCCGTCCACAATTATGGTGCAGTCCCGGTTTGCCTTCTGCAGAATATCGGGCACACCAAGCACAGCCGGAATTCCAAAGGCCCTGGCTATGATAGCGGTATGGGAAGTCCGTCCGCCGGCCTCAAGGACAATACCCTTGACCTTGGTCTTATCCATGACAATAGCGTCGGAAGGGAGAATATCCCGGGAGACTACAACACACTCCTCATTAAGAGAAGTAAGGTTACGCAGGCACCGGGATGTAAGCTTTCCAAGCACACGGCGGGCAATATCGCGGAAGTCGCTGATACGCTCCTTTGCATATGTGTTGGAAGAGAGAGAAAGCTCTCCAATATATTCCTTGATAGAGGTGAATACTGCAGCCTCTGCATTCACCTTATATTTCTTGAGATATTTATCTATCTTGCTGCGGAAGTCGGGGTCGCTCAGCATCATGATATGAGTGTCCACCAGGAAGCTTTCCCCGCTGGTCATGATGCCGCTGTTTACAACCTTAAGATTCTCAAGATCGTTCCTGGCATCCTCAAAAGCTTTGTCCAGCCGCTCAAGCTCGTTCTTGATACGGTCGGGCTCAACCTTATATCTTGTGATATTTATCTTTTCTTCCAGGTAGAGAAATGCCTTTCCGATGTAAATACCAGGCGATGCTGGAATTCCCTTCAAAGTTTCCATTATTTTATAGTACAAGTTTTATGTTATTTACGCAAGTCAGCAATAGTGTCCAGAATAGTCTCGGACAAGGTGTTGAACTCAAGGCTGCTCCTCTTGCGGGGATAGTCCAGATTCACATCGATGACCTTCTCGATTCGGCCTGCGTTCATTATCGCAACTTTTCTGCCCAGGTACACAGCCTCGGAGACATCATGGGTCACAAAAACTATGGTCAGATGCTGTTCCTGATACAGGTGAATAAGCTCATCCTGAAGCTTCCTGCGGAGGAAAGCATCCAGAGCACTGAAAGGCTCGTCCATGAGCATGACATCGGGCTGCCGGCAGAGAGCCCGCCCTATTGCGGCCCGCTGTGCCATTCCACCTGAAAGCTGATTTGGATATGCATCTATAAATTCCAGAAGCTCAAGGAAGGAGAGAGTCTCGGCAAGCACCTGCTCCTTCTCCTTGTTGCTCTTGATATGTTTCATGGCAAGCATAAGATTCTGCCGTACTGTACTGCTGTTCAGAAGCCTGGGCTCCTGGAACACAAAACCGCATCTTCCAGTCCCTTTCTCAAAGGATATGGAGCCTTTATCGGGGGCAAGGAGCCCACCGATTATATGGAGCAGGGTGCTTTTGCCGCAGCCGCTGGGGCCAACCACTGTGATGAAGTCGCCGTCCTGTATGGAGAGGGAGATGTTGTCCACTGCAGTGATGGTCCTGTCCTTAAGGACAAACTGCTTGGTTATTCCAGATACAGAGATATCACTCACCTTTCACATCCTCCACCCATGGACACAGCTTGGCCAGGATAAGCAGGCACATCTTGTCCATAAGAAGTCCCATGACACCGATAGAGATGATTCCGGCATAGACCACATCAGTCTTAGCCATCTCCTCGGCATCCAGAATCATATATCCTATACCGCTTGAAGCAGCAATCATCTCGGCAGCTATAAGGGCACGCCAGCTGTTTCCAAGCGCAAGCCGGAGTCCGGTTATCACCGAAGGGGCAGCCTCGGGAATAAGAATAAAACGTATTTTCTCAAACCTGGTAAGTCCCAGGGAATCGCCCATCACCAGAAGCTTCTTATCCACATTGTTCAGACCCGACAGAGTGTTCAGGAATATAGGGAAGAAGCAGGAGAGGACAATCAATGCCAGTTTTGAGGCCTCATCTATGCCGAACCAGAGGATAAGAAGCGGGATCATGGCAAGAGGAGGCACATTCCGCAGGAAGTTCATAAGTCCGTCGAAGTAAGAGAAGAACTTGCGGAACGAATGAAAAAGCACTCCCAGGGGAATTGCAAAGATCAAAGTGAGGGAGAATCCTCTGAAGGCTCTGACAAAAGAGGTGCTGATATTTCTCTGCAGCTCATCACGCTCTATAAGATGCTTGAATGCGGCCAGAATGCGGTCTGGCGGCGGGAAAAGGAATGCGTTCACATGGAAGTAACGCACCACCAGCCACCAGAGAAAGATGATAAATGCAGGAACAGCACATTTTTTAATCAGCTTCTTCATTGCCGTCAGTTTAATACTTAAACTGATTTAATTCAATTATCAGAGCCTCAGTTCCAGAAAAAGTCGCTGTCCCCATAACGGCGCATCTGAACTGCATCCAGAATCTGTTCCCTATTGAGCATGATATCGGTATATCCTTCCATATCTGCTATAGTCCTGGCAATCTTGAGCACAGAATGGCATGCCCTGGTTGAGAGGGAGAACCGCTTGACTGCCTTTGCAAATACAGCCTGGGCCTCATCATCCATCTGTATATATTTAGCCAGGCGGCCCGGCGGAATCTGGGAATTGTAACAGATGTCTGTCCCCTCGAACCGCTTCTTCTGGATTGTCTGGGCCGCCTCCACCTGCTGCCTCAGCTGGGCGCTGCTCTTTGCACTCTTGGCCGATATCACCATATCCTCGGCAGACAGCGGCCGTACCGGAATGCGGATATCTATTCTGTCCAGCAGCGCACCCCCTAACTTCTTCCAGTAGTTGCTAACCTCGTTGTTGGAGCAGACACATACGCTGTCTGCCTTTCCCCGGTTGCCGCAGGGGCAGGGATTTGTAGTCATGACCAGCTGGAAATCGGCTGGATACCAGTAGTTCTTCCCTGCCCTTGCAAGATCGACCCGGTGGCGTTCCACCGGCTCCCGCAGGCTCTGGAGCACATTCTTATGGAACTCAGGCGCTTCATCCAGGAATAGAATGCCGTTATGAGCCAGAGAAATCTCTCCAGGCCGCAGATACTTTCCACCACCTATGATTCCCTCAAGGGAGGCGGTATGATGCGGCATACGCATAGGAGGGCGGCCCACCAGACCGCAGCCGTTCTGAAGTATTCCTGCTATGGAATGGATTCTGGTTGTCTCAATTGATTTCTCATAATCCAGATCTGGCAGCAATGTGACAAGACGCTGGGCCGCCATAGTCTTGCCGCTTCCCGGAGGGCCGAAAAGCATTATGTTGTGCCGACCCGAAGCAGCAGTCAGAAGAGCCTGCTTAAGGTATTCCTGCCCCTGGATATCGGCCATATCTCCATAGAAATCCTGATTAAGGGTCTGAGGAGAAAGCTGCGGAACCGGGGCCTCAACATGAATGCGTTCAGCCAGTGCATTAAGAATCTCCACTGCATTCAAAAGAGATGAACATGGATAAATATTCTTAGCCAGAGCAGAACAGGCCTCTAAGAAGTTATCCTCGGGTACTATGAAATAATCTACCCCTGCATCCTGCCCTGCGATAACTGCCGAGAGAGTTCCTTTGACAGCCCTGATTCTACCCGACAGCTCAAGTTCTCCCAGCACCATAACCTTGAAATCATTAGGCATGATTATGCCGAACTGGCTGAGTATGGCAACAGCTATGGAGAGGTCAAAATAAGCCCCTTCCTTACGCACTCCAGCCGGTGCCAGGTTTACAGCCACACGCCCTTTAGGAAAATCAAGGTTTGAATTCTTGACTGCAATCCGGACCCGTTCCGCCGACTCCTTCACAGCCACATCTGCCATCCCCACAATATCAATTCCAGGGATGCCCATCCTGAGGTCTGCCTCCACAGAGACAATGTCCCCATCAAATCCACCGTGACAATAATTCAATACAAACATAAACTGCCTCCGATGGTATATACAGCGTAAAATGCAATTTTGCTTCAATTTTTGAGAAAATTTTTTAATTTTTTTTGAGATTGATTAAAAGGACATTAAGAAAATAAAAAAGCCTGGCAACGACCTACTCTCCCGATTGAACAGTACCATCGGCGCGGGAGGGCTTAACTTCCGTGTTCGGGATGGGAACGGGTGGGACACCTCCGCCATAGTCACCAGGCTGACTCTTGCTCTGCATTTC
>JAGCPA010000029.1 GCA_017642445.1 Spirochaetia bacterium | reverse complement strand
TATTTCATTTTTTACCGAATAAAGACCACCCTGAGCTGTATCTGTAGAGCAGTCCGACTGCAAGCCGAGGAGTAAAGTCGTAGTCTTCCATCCAGTCAAATCCGATGTCAGTTGTGAACAGCAGATTCTTATAAATTGTCAGGTCGAATCCTACAGAAGTTCTCCAAAGGAGGTACCGCTTAAAGGTAAGATCGCCATCTTCTTTGTACATGAACCAGGCCGGTCCAATCATTGTGCTCAGGTAAAGGTTGGGCTGTGCAGGCAGCGAATTGAACTGCCAGTTGAGGCCCATTCCTCCCATCACATCAAACAGGTAGTTGTACTTGCCCGAGAAAATGTTGTGATTTGTTGAGTGACCGGGGAACTTATCCTCGACAAAGTCCTCAGGAGTCTCCACCATACCTGCATTCGCAATCAGGAACCAGTGGGGCAGAATTGCAATAGTTGCCTCAATATCCAAAATATCAGGTCCTATTTTGAAACCCAGAACATTCCGCACCTGGCTCTCTACCCTGGCTGAAGAAGCGGCTTTAGAAGATGTCTTGTCCTCGGAATCCTGTACCTTGCCAGAACCGGAACCGGAACTGGAATCGGCAATAGCAGGGGCAGAGGAGGATTTCTGGTTCTGCTCCTCAAACTGCTTCTGTGCCGCCTGATACGACTCTTCTCTCTCGGCAAGCACCTTGTTAAGCCTTGCAATCTCTTCCTGGTGCGCAGCATCGTTTGTTGCAATTGTCTGATTAAGAAGGGCAACCCTCTCTCCCAGAGCGCTGTTCTCTTCCTGCAGCGCCTTGTTCTGATCCTTCAGATTTTTATTTTCATCTGAATCACAGCTTGCTGAAATCCAGGGTTGCAAAGTAGTCGTCTACAGTCTCGGCGCGGCGGATCTGCTCTACAGTTCCATCCGGCTTAAGGAGCAGCTCGGCGGAGCGCAGCTTGCCGTTGTAGTTGAACCCCATGGCCTAGCCGTGGGCGCCGCTGTCGTGGATTACGATGATATCTCCCACCTTGATCTCCGGCAGCTGCCTGTCGATTGCAAACTTGTCGTTGTTCTCGCAAAGTGAACCGGTTACATCGTATGTGAATGTCTTTGGTCCGTTCAGGTTGTCCATGTCGGTGAAATGGTGATATGCCCCGTATAGCGCCGGCCGCATAAGGTTTGCCATGCAGGCATCGAGGCCGATGTAGTGCTTGTATGTATCCTTGGTGTGGATAGCGGTGGTGACCAGATAGCCGTAAGGGCCTGTGATCATGCGGCCGCACTCCATGACCACCTTGAGCGGCGGAAGCCCTGCCTTCTCGATTGTATCGATATATGCCTGATGAATCTTCTCTCCAACATACTCAAGGTCAACTGCAGTCTGCTCCGGCTTGTACGGAATACCGAGTCCGCCGCCCAGGTTCACAAACTCGAAGGTGATTCCTACCTCTTTGGAAATCTCTGCAACCAGATCGAAGAGGAGCTTTGCTGTCTCCACAAAGTAGTCGGGGTTGAGCTCGTTGGATGCAACCATGGTATGGAGTCCGAACCGCTTTGCACCCTTCTCCTTCATTATGCGGTAGCCGTCGAAAAGCTGCTGCCGTGTAAGGCCGTACTTTGCCTCCTCTGGCTTGCCGATGATTGCGTTGCCCTCCTTGAGCGGGCCCGGGTTGTAGCGGAAACAGATGAGCTCCGGGATTCCTGCGCTTTTCTCCAGGAACGGGATATGGGAAATATCGTCCAGGTTGATTACAGCACCCAGCTCGTAAGCCTTTTTGTATTCAGCGGCAGGGGTGTCGTTGGAGGTGAACATGATATCCTCGCCCTTGAGGCCAACTTTCTCGGAAAGGATAAGCTCAGGCAGAGATGAGCAGTCGGCACCAAGTCCCTCTTCCTTCAGAATCTTCATGATATAAGGATTAGGCAGAGCCTTCACTGCAAAGTAATCTTTGAAACCGCCCGGCACCCATGAAAAAGCCTTGTAGAAACGGCGGGCATTTTCCCGTATCGCTTTCTCGTCGTAGATGTGGAATGGTGTGGGGTATTTCTTGATAATCGCCTTGATCTGTTCTGTGTTGAAAGGAACTTTCTTCTCTGTCATTTTTTTCTCCTGCTGACAGTTTACCCTTATTCCCCTATATTTAACAAGAGTTATTGCTAATTATTTTTTTCTTTGGTAGTTTATTTTCAAATGATAGATATCCTTATCATTGTGATTCTTCTTATTCTCTCAGCCTTTTTCTCGGGAAGCGAGACTGCATTCACATCGCTGTCACCCTTTCAGGTGGACAAGCTGGCAGAAAACAGCGGTTACCGGGGGAAAATACTCAAGCAGCTTTATGAGAAGCAGAACATATTCATAGCCACAGTCCTTATCTGCAACAACCTGGTGAATATAGGCCTTTCCGCTTTCGTGACAAACTACACAATCAAGATCTGGGGAGACGATTTTCTTGGAGCTGTGACTGGTGCCCTCACCCTGCTGGTCCTCATTTTCGGCGAGGTTACCCCTAAAAATATAGCAATATCATGGAATGAGCCCATTTCCCTATTCATAGCACCGATATTCAGAGTGCTTTCTGTCATTCTGCATCCCCTTATCGTAGTTATAAATGCCTGCAGCTCCTTTGTCACACGCCTGGTGGGAAACAGGGAGAAGGAACAGCTTTCGACAGAGATGATCTACAGCCTTATAAGCACTGCCGCAAACCAGGGGCTGGTGAAAGACTACGAGCGCCGCATGACCCGGGGTGTCTTCAACATGGGGCACACCACAGTCAAGAATATAATGACCCACCGGACCGATGTTATCAGCATGAATCAAGATACAGAGATGCAGGAGGTTATCTCCGAGGTCGATAAGCATCAGTTTGCCCGGTACCCCATCTACTCAGGCGACAAGGAGAACATCACCGGAATGGTGCGCTCCTCCAAGATAGTGAATGAGATCCGCAAGGGAAACCTGACCCGGAAGATCAAGGAGATAAAGGAGAGGCCTCTGTTTGTCCAGGAGACCCGGAAGATAAGCGATGTGTTCCGGCAGATGAAGAAGGAGAACATGCATTTTGCAGTGGTGCTGGATGAGTATGGCGGGCTTTCGGGAATCGTGACTCTGGATGATATTGTGAACAGCATCCTGGGCGATATTGATAATGCCACATTCTCCGAGACCGAGCGGATAGAGAAGATATCGGACAAGGAATACCTGATTTACGGCGAGGCACCGATAACATCAGTGACAGATACTCTGGGAATCACCCTTCCATGGGATGACAGGCTTAAGACTATCGGCGGCCTGATAACCAAAAAGCTGGCCCGTATTCCTGTTGCCGGTGAGAAAGTGACACTGGGCAAATACACCTTCACCATCGAAGAGGCATCTGACAGACAGGTGCTCAAGGTGCGGCTTAAAAAGTAGTCAGGCTTCCAGAATTCCTTTCCTCAAGATTACCTTGGAACTACCATCCTCAAAGAAAAGCTCTATAGTCGGCTGCCGTACAAGACCGTCCAGATGGATGAGGGCAGGGGCATCCTCGTCGTAGTTGTGGCCTATGGCGATGTGGCAGGTGTGGAATGCTTTCTCGTCCTCCAGCATGTTGCCGGTAATTCTCGCCGCCGGGTTTAAGCCGATGCCGATTTCGCCTAGGTTGCGGGCATTCTTGGCATACTCCGGGTTTGGAGCTTTTGCCCCCTCCTCTATAGTCTCTGCAAGAACTCTGGCCTCGGGGGATTCATCTGTGTTGAGCGCTGTGACAAAGCCCTTTTCCACAGTAGCTTTGATCGGATGATTTATCACTATATCCCCGGACTTGACCGAGATGCTG
>JAGCPA010000028.1 GCA_017642445.1 Spirochaetia bacterium | reverse complement strand
GAAAGCCACAGAGGCAGCCCTGAAAAAGCTCAAGTACAACTATTCGGTGCTTAAGGATTGGAACCTGGCAATCGCCGCCTACAACTGCGGGCTCGGGAAGATGAGGAGAACTGTAAAGGAAGGGGGCACATCCGACTACTGGAAGCTCTGCCAGAAAGGACTCTTGAGCAAGGAGACAACCCACTATATACCAAAACTTCTGGCTGTCTCTGATGTGCTTAAGGAGAGAGGCAGATATGGAATCAAGGATAAACAGGCAAAACCTTTCCAGTGGGCAAGGATAGCACTGAGCCAGCCTGTGGATATCCGCCTTTTAGCCAAAGAGACCGGCATCCCCAGGAATATCCTGGATATTGGAAATTCTGAACTCAAGTTCTACGTTACTCCGCCTGCCAAGACCGGATACCTGCTCAAGATTCCCGCAGACAAAGCAGAGAAAGTGAAGAGCGTCACAGATAACAAGAAGACCAAGCTCACAGACTTCCATCTTTATACTGTAAAAGCCGGGGATACCTTATCCCACTTAAGCCATCACTACGGCATCTCGGTCAGCATGATCCAGAGTTTCAACAATGTGAATCCCAACAACCTTAAGATCGGGTCAAAGCTGGTGATTCCTGTAAGCAATCCTGATATCACACCTTATGGCGGAACGCTTGATTTCTCTGCCTGGGTTCCAGACATCTCAGAAGAGGGCTTTGCCGGAGAATATAAGGTGCAGGAAGGAGATACCCTCTGGTCCATAGCCAAGCTGTTCCACACCGATATCAAGCATATAGCCTACTTCAATCACCTGGAGCTGGATTCTGTCCTATCAATCGGAAAAACACTCAAGGTGCCCACCCCGCCGGCAGACATGGATTTCTTTTGACAGGTCAGCCCCTATTGACACAGGTGTTCCTTTGGTATTACAAAGTATTACCAAGGAATAATCATGACAGAAAAAACAGAAGTTATATCTTTCAAGGCTGATGAGGAGCTTGCTGCTCTTCTGAAACATATTCCGAACAAGTCGGACTTTATCAGGAATGCTGTACTGGAACATATGCAGAACACCTGTCCGCTCTGCCAGGGAACCGGCCTCATTTCAGTTGCTCAGAGGGCTCACTGGGACAAGTTCATAAAGACACACTCGGTGGAGGAGTGCAAAGACTGCCACGAACTCTATATCAAATGCAACAGAGGATGCCACGCAAAATGCGGAAGACACTGATCATTCTCCTCGCTGTACTCTCCCTCCATTCTGTATATGCAGATAAAAATGAGAAGATAAATGTTTTTGTCAGCATAATGCCGCAGAAGTATTTTGCAGAGAAAGTGGGCGGCAATCTGGTGAATGTGTCGGTGCTGGTACCGTCTGGAACAAGCCCCGAGAACTTTGATCCATCCCCTAAGCAGATAGTGCAGCTGGGCAGTGCTGATGTCTATTTTACAATAGATATTCCTTTCGAGAATATTTTTCTGGATAAGCTGAAAGCTGGGAAAAAGAAATTGGTTGTGGCAGATTGCGACAAGGATGTGCTAAAGCTGAGGAATCCGGAACACAAGGAACACGAACATGAGCATGAACACGGGCATCATCACCACGGGGAGTTCGACCCGCATATCTGGACCGACCCGGAGCTCATCAAGATAATAGCTCGGAATATGGCCGACAATTTCTCCAGTCTTGATCCAGGCAATGCTGCAGCCTATGCTTCAAACCTTGATATTCTCAATAGAGAAATGGATGATCTGCAGGATGAGCTGAGCCAGAAACTTGTCCCTTACAAAGGGCGGATTTTCTATGTGTACCACTCAGCATACACCTACTTTGCCTATCGTTTCGGTCTGGTTCAAAAGTCTATCGAGACTGGCGAGAAAGAGCCTACCCCGGCCAAGCTGAGGGAACTGGTGAATCAGGCAGAGCAGGACAGAGTTAAGACTATATTTATTCAGCCTGAGTTCCCTGCAGCGGGAGCCAGGCGGGTTGCAGAGGCAATCGGCGGCAAGACTGTGACTATGTCAGTTCTTGAGTATGATGTCCCTGCAAACATGAGAAAGACAGCTGCTCTTCTGGCAGAATCATTTGAGGAATAATATGAGAGAAATAAAAATCCAGGTTAAAGATCTATCCTTCCGCTACGATTCCAGAGATGTCCTTAAGAATGTCTCCTTTGAGATCTATGACAAGGATATTGTGACAATAATCGGGCCCAACGGTGGGGGCAAGTCTACGCTGCTTAAGCTGCTTTTAGGTATTCTGAAGCCAGATTCAGGCACTATCCTGATTGACGGAGTGCCACCGAAAAAGCTCAAGAAGCCGGTGCTGGGCTATGTGCCTCAATATTCTCTTTTCGACCCCAGATTCCCGATATCAGTTTTCGAGACTGTCCTTTCTGGAAGGATGAAGGATGGCCTTTTCAAATACACAGCTGAAGACCGCGAGATTGCAGAGCAGATTTTAAACGACATAGGGCTTTCTGATGTCAGGAACAACACTTTTGCAGCCCTTTCCGGCGGACAGAGGCAGCGGGTGCTCATAGCCAGGGCTCTTGCCTGTGAGCCTGAGATTCTCCTTCTGGATGAGCCTACCACCAATATAGATGTTACTACCGAGGATTATCTTTCTGACCTTATGAAAAAGCTGAACAAGGAGCTGACCATTCTTCTGGTGACCCATGACACAGCATTCACCACCGCATTCCAGACCCGGGTGCTTTGCGTAAATACATTTGTCCATGAGCATCCTACCGAGCTTGTCACCCTGGGAGACGGCACATTCAATATGGTGCGCCATGACATAGACCTGTACAACCACCGGGGCCACAGGAAGGAGGATCACCATGTTGAGTGAATTCTTCGCCGCCATAGCCGACCCTGCGGTGCCGTTCATCCGGTATGCACTTCTGGCAGGGCTCCTTTCCAGCATATCGTTCGGAATGATAGGCTCCTATGTGGTGATCAAGAGAATGTCATACATAGTAGGAGCTGTAAGCCATGTGGCACTGGGTGGAATCGGTGCGGTAATACTGCTTAACGAGAAGCTGGGGCTTGCTGTATCGCCCATCATAGGAGCCCTGGCCGCATCGGTTCTGGCTGCTGTCATAATCTCTCTGGTAGGACTGTACAGCGATGAGCGGAGCGACAGCGTAATAGGTGCAGTATGGGCAGTGGGAATGGCCTGCGGTATTGTGTGCATTTCTCTTTCTGAAGGATATGCCGACCCGATGAGCTATCTGTTCGGCAACATCCTCCTTATCTCCCATAACGACCTTATAACCATAACACTGCTGGACCTGGTCGTAATCTTTATTGTCATAAGATACTACCACGTGCTCAAGGCCACCTCTTTCGACGAGACATTTGCGATAGTGCGGGGAATTAATACTGTATTCCTGAATGTGCTCCTGAATATCCTTATTGCCATAACTGTTGTGCTCATGGTCTCTCTGGTGGGTGTTGTAATGTCTATCGCATTCCTCACTATCCCAGCAGCAGCCGCTTCTCTGATAGTAAGGAGGCTTTCCCACATAATGGCATTAGGCGCAGTTCTGTGTGCATTCTTCTCCGCCTCGGGTCTTTTCTTAAGCTATTCATTTGACCTTCCTACCGGAGCAGTGACTATAATTCTGTCTGGAATTGTCTACCTGGTGCTGGCACTATGTGCAAAAGCAATAGTCAGACGCAGGCAATGATAAACATGGAGATATAGAGAAAAACAAAAGCCATAAGGATAAAGAAAAGCTGTGCAAAAAGCTTTCTTATGGCAAAAGCACGCCGCCTGCCGATAAAGGTGATAAGCAGGGCGATGACAAATACGGAACACCCGATGAGGGCCAGCGATGACCAGACTGTGCAACGCAGAAGGAGCATCATGGTTGCCGGCAGGAAAGCCTGGTAAGAGCCCAGGACATAGAAGAAGAACACTGCGGCGGTGAACACAGCCATGAAGATAGAGCATCTGTTTATCAGCCTGAATACTTTTGTCCTGGAAAAATCCTTTGCCTGCATATCTTCTTATAACATAATAATATTCCCCTTGACTGTAAACCCCGGTTAAAATATTCTTAATATAATGAAAAAGATATTGGTGCTGCTCCTGTTTTTTTTCTGTCTCACATCCCTTTCGGCGCAGGATAGTTTTGAACACGCCATAGAGCAGCTGAGTCCCTTCTACCCGGCCCAGGAGCATTCTGAGCAGGCTGAATGGATACTGAAATATATAAAGGACAGGCTGGAAAAAGCTGATATTCCATATAATGAGACACCTCTGAACACTCTTAAGGACAGCCATTCTTTTGCTCATGACATATCGGTGGTGCTGCCTGGAACCGGGAATCAGAACATGGTTATCGCCGTACCTATGGCAGAGCATGGCAGTGCCGCAAATACAGCATTGGCACTGGAGCTGGCAGAACGGTTTGCAGCACAGGAACATACCAGCCAGATTCAGATTGTATTCCTGGGTGCCGATTTCATAGGGGCCAAAATTTTATCCGAAGAGCTCACAGACGGGAAATGCTCACTGTTCTATCTTGATTTCAAGGGGATTCCCGATAAAATCTTCCTGCAGACTGGAAATAGAGACCATATAACTCCATACTGGATGGTCAATTACTGTAACAACAGCCTCAGGAAATCAAGGCTTAACTTCAGCCTGAAACCTGAGCAGAATATTCTTTACAGCATAGGGATGATTCCAGAACCCTCACCTCTGGATATATTTCTGGATGCCGGCATAACTTCAATCATGATGTATGGCAATAAGGGAGAGAAGCCTCAGTCTGCATCTATCTGGGCAGACTCTTTCTGCCGTTTTGCAGAAGACTTCGAGAAGCAGGATCTGACCAATCATGCAAATGAGGACCAGAACTATTTTATAATGCTGCTTGGTGATTATTATTTCATCTTCACAGAATTCTATATCATGATTTTCTTCCTTGTTGTCACCGGTTTCATCCTGTTCTATATCATCCTCCATTCGAAGCAGGCTAAAAACTATGTCCATCTTTTCCTGAAGAATTTCTTCATAGTGTTCTGGACCACTATGATGCTGTTCATTTTCTTCCAGGTGTCCACCTGGGTATCGGAGCTGTTCCTTACTGTCACAAAGCTGGATACCCACTGGCAGACCATTATCCCGGAGCTTATAAGCCTGAAGGTGCTGATAAGTCTGGTGCTGCTTATCCTTCTGCTTCCAACCTACTCTCAGTTCAAGCAGCATAACCTGGGGAATTTTTACTCTGGAAGCGCAGTAATCACCGCTATTCTGGATATGGTTATCTTCATGGCCATCGACTTCTCCTTTGCCGCATATTTCACATGGAGTCTCCTGTGTGTCTTCTTTTTTGCTGTGGCAAAAAGGCGTCATATAAAATTTCTTTGCATGATGCTCTCGGGTCTTTTCTTTATCAGAACTGTCCATGGAATACTGTTCTACCCTGCCCTGAACCTATGTCACGGCCTGATTTTCTCCTCCATGTGGACAAACCTGTATCTTGCTGTCTTTATTCTTCCATTCATCTTCATGGGAATCCGTATCTTCTATGTTGTTCCTCTGAAGGTTGAGCTTAATCATTTGTTTTCCAAGCTGGTGGGATTTGCTGTCCTGGTAATCCTGACAGTACTTGCCGCAAGATTCATCTACCAGTATCGTCCTTTCAACGAAACCAACCGGCAGCTGGTGAATGCAGTTGAGTTCTATGACCTGGATGAGAACCGGGGCACCTTGACTTTGGAAAGCGACTATAAGCTTGGAACTCTGCAGGTAAATAATGGGGATGAGGAGATCTCTGTCTCGTCAAAGGAGAAAAGAGTTGTCTATGACATTCAGAAGCCTGAGGAGGAAGTTTCTGTCTGGGCTGCCACAAGCCGGTTCCTGGAACGGAAGACTATAGAATTCCATGTTGCAACAAAAGGCAAGCCTGACCAGCTGTATATTACGTTCACTGCCCCTTCTAAGGATGAAAAGATAATTATCCTTGACTCCACCTACCCATACCAGCTCCAGAATGATACTGTTTCGTTCTTCATAGGGAAAAACCAGCCTATGCCATTTGAGCTGAAGGTGACCACCAATAAAGACAGTACATTCGATGCCAAAATTGATATCTGCTATTCAGTCATGCCTTTTGACTTCATTTTCTCCGGCGAGAATAAATACTGCAAACCTTCACTAATCCTTACCAAAAAGCTCTCCTTCCACGAGGAGAAATGATGGAGAGTGTCTTCTTCTGTGCCGACATGGATGCATTCTTTGCCTCTGTGGAACAGCATGACAACCCAGATTATGTGGGTAAACCGCTGATTGTAGGAGGAATTGAGGGGCATCGCGGTGTGGTGTCTGCCTGTTCTTATGAAGCCAGGAAGTATGGTGTTCATTCTGCCATGCCTGCATCTGCTGCCCACAGGCTGTGTCCCAATGGAATCTTTGTCCCGGTGAGGATGAAGCGGTATAAAGAGGTATCTGACCATATAATGGAGATATTCTCCCGGTTTGCACCGGAGGTGATTCAGAACTCTATCGATGAGGCTTTTCTGGATATGACTGGCACTGACCGCCTTATGGGAATACCGACCGAGGTGGCTGCGAAGATAAAGGTCTGCGTAAAGGAGGAGACAGGGCTTACTGTCTCAATAGGAATAGGTGAAAACCGGTATCTGGCAAAGCTGGCCTCTGACTACCGCAAGCCGGATGGACTATACCAGGTGGAAAAGGGAAAAGAGATAGAATTCATAGATTCTATCCCTCTTAAGAAACTCTGGGGAATAGGAAAGAGCACCTGGTCCCATCTGGAGAAAGCAGGCATAACAACGGCGTCGCAGATCCGCAATCTCTCTGATACACTGCTGGAAGGGATGTTCGGCAAAGGAGCCGCTGAATTCCTGAAAGCTGTCGCCCGTGGGCAGGATCCTGGAATATGTGCCTCCGAACCGAAGAGCAGATCTGTGAGCAACGAGACAACCTTTGACCAGGATGTAGGCGATTACAGCGTGCTTAAGGACACACTCCTGTGGCTTTCCCATCAGATTCTGTTCAGGCTCCTGGAGAAGGGCTGGTCGTCAAAGACTCTGGCACTCAAGCTGAGGCTGGACAACTTCTCCACCTCCACTATCCAGATGACACAGGAAAATGCTTTCACATCTGCCGAGGAGGTTTTCCAGGCATCCTTGATCCTGCTGAATAAGAAATGGGACAGAAGGCATAACGTCAGGCTGATAGGGCTGGGGTTTCAGAATGCTGATCCTGCCGGGACAGGGCAGCCTTCGCTGTTCGAGGATATCCATGAGAAACAGAACAAGGTGGAGAAAGCTGTACTGAAGCTTAACAACCGGTTCAAGAAGAGCCAGGTGATCAAGGCTGCCCTTTTGAAGAAGCCTTGAAATTAGGCGGCACCATATAATATTTGTTGGAGGAGTTCCAGAGGGTGAAACCACTGGCCTTCTCCTTTGTCAGGCCATCGATCTGCCGTCTATAGTATTCGTAGTATTCTGCCTCGCTGAAAGATTTTTCATCGCCAACCAGGAAAGCCTGGACAAAGGGGCGTACCAGACAGTTGTTATATCCGCCGATAAGCTTAGAATGGAGGGTTCCTGCCTCGTAAATGAACTCAGCCCACTCCATGTAGCTCCGCCCCTTCTTGTGGAAGTCGGTTGAGAAATGGGAAGGGTAATACATCGGGGAGACTACATCCACATACTTGCTGGCCATAACCAAGTTCTGCCCGTTCCACTTCTCCATCTTGTTCCAGCCGTTGAAACCGTAGAAATCCACGCTTATAGGGATGGAGACAGCTTCCCTTGCTTTCTTGAGGAATGATTCAAGGGCATCGGAGTTGGTCATGTTGTCATGACGCCAGGTATAGTCGATATTCTGTATCTTGCCGTCGGTAGGGAATCTGATATAGTCAAACTGAATCTCGTCAACACCAGCTTCCTGGAATTCCAGAGCTAATGAGATGTTGTAATCCCAGATATCTGAGCAGAAAGGATCAACCCAATATTCACGGCCGTTCTCCCATGGCTTGCCATCTGTCTTTTTCTTGACAGCATATTTATAGCCTTCATGGCGGTACATCCGCTCGTCCTTGAAAACTACTATACGGCCTATCACATACATACCTGCACTGTGGGCTGTATCAAGAAGCTGAGCCAGATCGAAGTATTCCTTGTTGGCACCGCTGGCAGCTGCAATTGGGCTGGAGGTGGTGCATGTCACATTGCCAAAGTCATCTTTCAGATCTATGACAAAGGAATCCATATTATGGGCTTTGAGGAACTTTATATGGTTTTCTATCCGTCCCGGTTTCCCGTTGATATAATTCAGGTAGATGCCTGTCCTGTCGGAGGCCGCCTTTTTCCGGGTTGCCTCGGAGAAGGTCATGGCAGTTCTTTTGACCGGAAGCTCAAGTCCGTCATACTTATACCATTCGCTGCCGTCGTAGGAGGCCTCATAGACCTCGGTTCCGGTGAACACCTTTAGGGCAGTGCCTGTATCTGTTATAGCATGAATAGGGTTTGCCGATACTGCTTCTGGGGTTGGAAGGGGTTTCCAGCGCTGGATGAAAGGATCATATCCATAGAGCAGATTGTCAGGGAGGCTTGATGCATACCAGGTATAAGGCTCCTTGTTCTCCACAGGGCAGATTGCAGTTATCTCCTCGTAGAAGCCACCGCCGATATAGAACCTGTTGCTGGGGAAGATCTCCCAGGTGGCACCCATATCGTATGTGACAAACAAACCGTCACAGCTGGTGCCTATCATAACTGTATACCCTTCTTCTGTCCCTTTCAGGGCTGCTGCTGTATAGTATGACCGCACCTTCACAGGTTCGCCTACCGGAATATCCTTCCATGAGGATGTCTCCACATCATAAAGGGAAACAAAATTGGAACCGCAGGCTACCATATAGCCGCTTGCCTCGTGGCAGAAAATGCTTGAAAGGTCCCGGTATTCCTTTGTCTTGAAAGGATAGATATGTTTTTCGGGCAGCCCGTCGGTAAAAGGTATCCAGGTATTTCCACCATCAAAAGAACGTTGTACCAAAGAATCCCGGCATGTGGAGATATAAGTTCCATCCTCCAGGATCACTATCCGCTCACTTTCGGCAAAAACAGGAAAAATAAAAAGGCATAATAAGATAAGTGTAACTATTCTTCTTTCCATAGGTTCTCTTTATAAATCGGCAGATTGTAAAAAATATTTATATATTATAAAATACGGCAATGGAAATCGATTTCGAGCTTGGCAAAAAGATCTTAGCAGCAGTCAACACATCCCGGAATCTTGAGGTGAAGACCCTGGATGTTGACATTCTTCCCCACCCTGACGGCAAGGATATCTTTGTCCTCCGCTCCAACATGAAGTTCCCGATAAGCAGAGCCCAGGCCGAGAAAGTACTGGAAAAGTTCTCTATTCCTCACTCTGTCATGGAGGGTGTAAAGTGCACCGACGGCACATTCTGCTTCACCTTTGACACCCTGCACCGTCTGGGGCTGTATCTGATCCCATATCTCTCCTATGGCATCCTGAACGGGGGGATGGCCACCAGCTACTGCGATGTCAAGAACAACTCCAAGTTCAATCCCGAGCTGTTTGCCCGGGCAGAATCTGATTTCACAAAGCTTGCCCAGCTGTACAAGGGGCAGCCCAAGGGGATAACCCCGGCATATATAAACCCTGACGGCACCCCTGGATACGATTTCATCGAGCTCAAGATGCGCTCTGTGCTCCGGCATATACAGCAGTCCCAGGCCTTGACCGGGAAGTCTGCCTCAGATTACCAGCATGCCATATTCCAGATGACCAGCTTCAATACAGATGCAAAGCTGGCGGCAAGATATAAGGAATATAAGAATTCCCCTATCCTCAAGGACCTTATCGCTCAGACAGGGGTTGATATCACCGAGCCCGAGAGCGCAGTCCAGCCTCTGATTCCAGCCTTCACACCCACTGCGGCAGGCTACCCCCTCTCTTTCTTCAAGGACAGGAACGGTGAATATTATGCGCTTCCTGGAGGGCACGGACAGAACTTCATAGTGCTGCGTGACATCTATAAAAAGCTGCTGGCAGCTGGGAAGAAGTTTGTCTACCTGGGGAATGTGGACAACATCGGGTTCACCATAACACCGGTGGAGCTGGCAGTCCTGGCCCTGACCGGCCGCCAGGCAACCTTCGACTTCTCCTTCAAGACTCCTGTGGATGTCAAGGGAGGCATCCTGATCCGGGAGCGGAACGGCCATCTCACCTGCGGTGACATAGGCAGGGCTGTCTCGGATGAGTTTGTGAAGAAGAATGAGGATGCGGGGATACCGATACTCTTCAACTGTGCCACCGGCCTCTTCAACCTTGAGTATCTTGTGGAGAACCTCGACCGTATAATAGAGAACCTTCCTATCCGGCTGAGCAATCAGAACAAGGATATAGGCAAGTACTCACAGGCAGAGCAGATCACCTGGGAGGTCATAGGGCTTCTGGACAGTCTGATCATCTTTGCGGTGGAGAAGTACGAGCGGTTCATCGCCTCAAAGCTGCTTATGGACAACATGCTGGCATCGGATCTGGAGTGCTGCAGGGGCTATCTTGCAGAGCATGAGGACACCGACTTTGTCCGGGCAGTACGCTCTGTGCAGAAGGGGCTGGTGTGGAACCTGAAGGCACAGTACGGCCTTGAGCTTAAAGAGGGCCGTTGGACAGCTCTGAACTGATCACTTATTTTTCTTGAACTTCTTATAATACCACTTGCGGCCTGCTTCAGCCAGGCGATAAAACCGGTATAATACCGGCCGGCAGGGATAATCCCAGCAGCCCGGGCGGTGTATGATTGTGCCGCCCCACCCTGTCTTGAACCGATATAAACCGTACATAGGATGGTTGGGGTCATCCACCGGTGGAATACCGAAGAAATCGTATTCCATGCAGCCTGCGGCTTTGGCATCCTGAATTGCTTTCCACTGGAGGGCGTAGGCTGGCATAGTCTCCCGCTTCCTGTTTGCAGCGGCACCATACAGGTATGTGGCCTCCGTTCCATCAAACAGAGTAATGATTCCAGCTATCTCATCACCTTCTACCGATGCCAGATAAAGGCGCACATCCAACCTTTTTTGATTCTTGGCCAGTTCAAACAGCTTGCGGTAATAGGCCTCGGGGTGGATGGAAATCCGGTCCCTGGCCGAAGTCTCTTTATAGAGATCATACCAGACAGAAAGCTTCTCGATTCCGTGGCAGGTGACAGTCACCCCTTTCTTCTCTGCTGTCTTTATGTTGCGCCGGGCCCTCTCCTTCATCCCCTTAAGAATATCTTCCAATGGGCGGGAAATATTAAGGATTACAGAAGATGGCGGCTGAATATCCATTGAAGCCCTTCTGAAAGACTTGGGTACGTCGGACCACTCCCCTTCCTGATTTACATACCACGGCAGGTCGCAGCGGATAAAAACACATCCTTTAGGAAGCAGAGTCTTAAGGTATTCTGCAACCTCTTCAAGCCTCTCCTGTTCTATCGGGGCATAAGGAATATAGGCCAGAGAAAAAAACTTGCCGAAATGGCGAAGGAGGACATTTACAAGCTTTCCCTCGAAGTGGAAAGAATAAGGCTCCCAGCCGAATGACCCTTTCAGCAGGGTCCAAAGGTTGCTCTGGAGAAATGCGCCTGACAAATCAGTGAACCCCGCCGTTTACAGTAAACTCTGTGGTTATAACTTTGCCGTCAGCGGTCAGCTTCTTGCCGCCTATCTCAACACTCTTATCCACTACATTTATCTCGATGCTGAAGAACATATCTGCCTCGATGTTATCAGGTTTAACAGCATTCACATCATCCCCTTCAAGGACTACATTTGTTCCTGGAGCTGCCCATGGCACAGAGAGGACCTCTACACATTCCTTGCCATCAGCATCCTTGTAGTCGGCAGCCAGCAGCATACCGCGGCTCTCCACTCCACGCATCTTACGCGGCTTCAAGTTGTCGGCCAGAATAATGTGCTTTCCAAGAAGCTGCTCTGGAGTCAAGTATGGAACCAGGCCGCTCTGTATCACACGGTCCTCGCCGCTGCCGTCATCCAGGTGCTCAATATAAAGCTTGTCGCTTTCCGGGTTCCTCTCTACGCTGACAATCTTAGCCACCTTGAGCCGGATATTCTTTGCAAAGAAAGCTGGCTGCTCGGCAGCTGGCAGTACCTCCGGTTCCGGAGCTTTCTGCTTCTTAGGCTGCTGTTTCTGCGGCTGAGCCTGAGCTGCTTTCCGCTCCTTCTGGTTGCCTGAGAACTGGTCCCGGAATGCTTCCATAGTCTTTTTGTCCATAGGGGTAAAGAAAACTTCTGTCGGTCCGACAGTAGAAAGTCCCTCGGTCTTGCCAACCTCGGCCCAGCACATTCCAGGCTTTGTGCCCAGATCGACACGGCTTTCGAAGATGGATGCACCGAAGTAGCTCATCACCTTCTGGGTGTACTGCGGCATATATGGGTGCATCATGATCATAAGGTCTTTGATTACATAGCAAAGGTTGTGGATAAGTTTGGCAGCCAGCTCCGGGTCGGTGTTCCTGGTCTTCCATGGCTCTGCAGCCTGGAATGCCTTGTTTGCGATGTCAGAGATTGCGAACATCTCGTGGAATGCCTCTTTAAGCTCAGCCCACTCCAAGAGATCGGCAATCTTGGCCTCTCTCTGGTGGATATCGGCCCACAGAGCCTCGTCCACAGGAGCCTCTGGAATCTTGCCGTCATAGTATTTGTTCACAAACAGCAGGGTACGGTTGACCAGGTTGCCCAGGTTTCCGATAAGCTCGCTGTTCATCTTCTCCTGGAAATCCTTCCATGTGAACTGGAAGTCCGACTTCTCCGGCCGGTTGTAGAAGATGTAGAAACGCCATGCATCGGCCGGTATTCCGGTGGCAATGGCATCGCTTCCGAACACTCCAACTCCACGGGATTTGCTGAACTTGCCATCCTCGTAGTTCAGGTATTCAGATGAGCTCATATGGAACAGCTTGGTCCAGTTATGGCCGGATCCAAGAAGTGTGCATGGGAAAATTACAGTATGGAATGGGATATTGTCTTTGCCGATGAACTGGAAAAGCTCAACATCTTCCTTACCCTTGGCCTCCTCGCTCTCTTCCGGCAGCCACCAGCTCTTCCAGTCAAAGCTTGCCTTGCCGGCTTTCTTAAGCTCGTTTGCAAGCTGGGCGGTGATAGAGATATAGCCGATAGGAGCATTGAACCATACATAGAATACTTTGTTCTCGTAGCCGGCCTTTGGAACAGGGATTCCCCACTTGAGATCCCTGGTTATAGCCCGCTCGTTAAGCCCAGCTTTAAGCCAGGATTTTGTGGTGTTGATTGCGTTGTCAGACCATTTGCCGTCCTTGCTCACCTTATCCATCCATTCCTCAAGCTTGCCGCTTATGGCAGGGAGGTTGATGTAAAGGTGCTTTGTCTCCCTGACCTCTGGAGTTGAGCCGCAGGTTACACATTTGGGCTCCTTAAGGTCTATAGGATCAAGCAGAGAGCCGCAGCCATCACACTGGTCGCCCCGGGCATCGGTGGCACCGCACTTAGGGCAGATTCCCCTTACATACCGGTCGGAAAGGAACATATTGCACTTAGGGCAGAAAAGCTGCTTGTTGGTGTGCTCAGTTATAAGGCCGGCTTTATCCAGGTCGTTGAAAAGACCCTGGGTTATTTCGGTGCACTCGTCGTTTGAGGTGCGGCCGAATTTGTCAAAGTCGATATGGAACCAGTCGTAGATCTTGGTGTGCTCTGCAAAGTAGTAGTCGCACAGCTGGCGCGGAGTCTTCTTCTCCTCAAGAGCTCTGGTCTCGGTGGCAGTACCATACTCGTCAGTACCGCAGATATACAGGGTGTCGTAACCCCGAAGCCGGCAGAACCGGGCAAAAACATCACCTGAAAGCATCTGGATAAGGTTTCCCAGGTGCGGAATATTGTTAACATATGGAAGTGCTGATGTAATCAATCTTCTTTTCATACAGATAATACCTCTCTAGTTCATCTTGTTCTAAAATATACTAAAAAGAGAGCTTATACAAGTAAAATATAATTATAAAGGGGATTATTGGCCTACTTCTCCATGGCAGCTCCCTGTAAATGGGAAATCGGAAACCAGCTTCCTAAGTTTTGAACGGCTTATACCTGTAACAGAAAAGCTTAAGGCCCGCATTCTGTTCCGGTGGTAGATACGTCCTGGAGCCGATTCCCTGCAGACATTTATATAATCACCAGCCTCCCCTGCCTGACCGAGATGAGAGAGGAGCGGCACAGCTAAAAGGCCTGAAAGCGTTTCCCGATATCTGGCATCGCCCCGAACCTTCACATCTGTCTCCACCTCAGAAGCAAAGAACTTGTCCACCACCGGCTCTGACACAGTATAGTAGAGGGTTTTATACACTTCATATGGATAAAAGCCTGCCGATGCACACTTTACAGGAATCTCAAGTACAATATTTGTCACATCAGATTTAAAATTATAGATTATTTTCACATTATTTGTGTCTGTTTTCACATATTTAGCCAACTGGAGTATATTATTCTCTATTTCGGTCACATCATTTCCATATACTGTCACATCAACAGCATTCCGAGTGTGTTTTTCTGGAATATAGAAAAATATTTCTGGATAAAAGGTGGATAAGTTGTGAATTTTCTGCAGTATATCTCGTTTCCGACCACCAATTATAGTAAAAGCAGCCCTCCCCCGATCAACATGGAGTATAAGACGGTCAAAGGTGTTCCAACTCAAAAGGGCAGCCTCGATATCAAGAGCACTCTGCCTGATAAAAGGAAAGGATGTTCCACTTTCATATTCGAGGGAAAAAGTCAAACCAGTTGCAACAGGTGATTGCGGAGAAAACATAAAGAAAACTAATGAAAAGAGCAGGATAGGTGAAAAACACCAGAGAGGAATACGAGACTGAAGAGTTGAATTTTGTCTCACAAAGAATTGGCAGATAATCGAGACGAATAGCCCAGATGCCAGAGTGATACAGAATGGAAGAAAGAGATTTCTAAATGATACAGGAATATATAGGGCAATAATAAAAGTGAAAAAAACAATAAAAGATGTAAGAGCAATGCCCTTTTTCCTGGCATGAAATGGCATCGGCTTGAAGTCCTTGTCATATTGCTTGACAAGTGCATATAGGTCTGCTACAGTATAAGTGGAAGTTGAACTTCCAACATCACCTGTTGTTAGCGAGGGCTTGTAAACCCTGAACCCTGCAACAGGTGTTATTTTTATATCATCAACATTATAAGCCCTATAGATGTCGCCTTTCTTTGTATTCAGTTCATCAACAAGTAGTGTAATTAGATAATCCTTTCCATTTATTGAAGCAATATTATAGAATTTGTGGATAAAACTCCTGTCTGGGTTGGTTTCATCTTCAATTACTTCTGTATCAAGCAGAATAGATTTTTCAACATTATCACTTGCTTTAGCAAGAACAGAAACTCGTGCTAAAAAAGCATCAAAGTCTTTTGTCCTTGAATATTGGCGATTAGCATAAGTAATGGTGTCATCATAGACTTGCATCCCAATATTTATGCTAAAATTAGTGTCATTATTTGTTTTATTGCCTCTATATAATGTTCCATCTTTAACTTTTGACTTAATATAAGCTACTGCTTCATCTTTATTTTTGGCAGCAATAGTTTTTATCTCTGGCATTACCTCAACTTTACTTTTATCAGCTTCCCTCCAGTCTCCAAACCATCTTCGGAAGAAGGGAGATTTAGTGCCAAGCTGTTGCCAGAACTTATAAGCCCACTTTTCAGTTTTCTCTATATCTTCTCTTGTGAAATCGTTTATGCTTTTTCTTCCGATGCTGCGGAGTGTCACTATATCCTGCCTGCTTATAGGTTCAGCGTATTCACGGGGAATATAACTCTGACCCTGAGGAAGAAAGAACTTGAAGGAAAAAATAATAACCAAAGAGAGGGATATCATAACAGTTATATCCACCTGATAACCTGCAATCGTAACAGTTCCAAGGGCAAACAGAAACCCTGCTATAAGACAACAGACAGTCTGGAAAACAATATGCAAGTTTTTTGTTTTTACCCATAGCCAAAGAATTAAAATAATAAACAGGAGAAGGAGTATAGAAGAGGAAACCATGAACGATTTTTCTATTTTATTCCCAAGGTTATAAAGAGTTCTGCCACCTGACCGTGACGTCACTGCTGCAAGCTGCCGGCAGAGCCGGACAGTATTTCCTTCTCCTGATTTCATAACAAAAAAAAGAAGAGCTGGTTTTCCGTCTATATGTCCCAGGCTCTGAGTCTCAGCCTCCTTGAGATCAAGATTGGCCACATCAGAAAGCCTTAAATCGGGAGCTATATGCACCTTTCCAAATTCATGCAAAGAAGAGAGGCGGGAAGAAAGCACCAGCGTCTGGCCCCCTGGCATAGTGACCTTGCATGCAAAGTTGCTGCCCCGCAGCATGCTGCCCAGCACATCGCCGGGCAGCGCTATGCCAGCCAGGCGGCCCGTGTGAAGTTCCACCATCATTTCCTTCTTCTTCCGGCCGCCCAGTTCCACCTCACCAACTCCAGGCACCGCCTCGTATGCCCCTTTAATCAGGTCAGCATTATCTTCTTTTTCATACGGATAATAAGAGATATAAACAGGATATGCATCCCGGGAGCTCCAGGTTATAGAAGGACGGTTCACACCATCTGGAAAATCTGACCAGATATTGGCAGTGATATCAGAAATCTGTACATATGCTTCATCAAGGCTGGTCTTATCAGAGAAAATACAAAGAATATATCCCTTTCCTGGTTCTGAAACCGAGTATATATTTTTTATTCCATCCAGTTCCATATAGGCTGCTTCAAGGCTGGAGACCAGAATCTCCACCTCTTTCTCAAAAGCCCCATAATAATCGAAGGCCACTGCAATACTTTTTTTCTCAAGTTCAGGCGCATACCCCAACCTTATGTGCCCTTTGATTGCAAGAAGAATAAGGATACAAAGAGCCAAGAAAATAAGCTTGAGCCTGAAGTTATTATAATTGTCATTCATTGCAATCCTCCCTTATCAGAGCAGGAATAAGGGCAAACAGAGCTGCTGTGCCGAAAAGAAGTCCTCCGAGCAAAGAGATTGAGGCACAGTTCTGAATCGGATTTGAATCAAAGAGAGCAACAGGTAACAGGGCAGCTGCTGTGGAAAGAAGAGTCAGGCATAAGGTTCTGAGCCTGGACAAAGCAGCCTGGGCAATCGGAATGCCCCGGACCGCATCGGAGAGAATAAGAATGCCGGAGTTCACACCTGTTCCAGAGAGTATCATAAGTCCCAGCACAGAGCTGATATTCAGACTTTTCCCCGTTGCAAACAGAGCAAGCAGACTTCCTGCTATACCCATAGGGACAGTACAAAGAATAAGAAATGGCTTTCGACATGACTCAAACTGTATAGCAAGAACAAACCAGATGAATACAAGTGCACTAGAGAAAAGAATAAGTATTTCCTGCTTGTGAGCATTGGTCAAAGCATCTGAAACTTTACTGGCCCCATATCCCTTTCCCAAGTCGGGAGAAAATGTCAAAAACATGGCATTCTGCCGGTTAAGCCTGTCGAGGGCAAAGTAATCATACTCTTTCTTAAGCTGGATAAAAGGCTGAGTGAACAAGATCTTCCCATCATCCTTGAACTGCAGTGAGGCTATCTTTTCAGGTGTATCCACAAACTCTCTTCCATATCTGAGCCTTATATCCACGAGTTCTCCATCCAGCTCCATCTGAGACACAACGCATCCTTCGGCAGCCAAAGAAATAGCGTTGAAAATATCAGATGGAGAAAGGGATGCGGAAAAAATATTATCAGAGACCGATATCCTATATTCAGGACTGTTCTTCATTCCATGGACAGCAACAGCTGAAACCCCGTCCTCAGCCGCTCTCTCTTTTATGAGAAAAGCCTCTTTCTCAATAACTGCTCGGTCTGCAGAAGAGAGATAATAGAGATTGTCACCATCTACCAGAACAGAAAGGAAATTCTTTGATTCCAGCATCTGATAATCCCACTTTGAATCATCAAACAACTGCCTGATCTTTTCCCTCTCCCCTCTCAAACTGAAAATGAATGTATTTAAATCCTGCTGTGAATCTTTATCATAACCACCATAAATTGTGATATCTTTAAATTGCCGGCTCTCCCAGATTCTATCTTCCAGTTCTCCGGCCCAGGACATATAAGAAGAGAATGGATATCCATATGGGAAAGAAACTTGTATCTCGACCTTGTCTGATTCCATCTCAGGCACTATCTTGAAAGGAATGAAGATCAGAAGACAAAAAGGAATCATAACAGAAAAGGCAATAGAAACAAGTATATGTTTTTTCCCCTTCATCCTGTTCAGATATTTTTCATACCATTTCTCAAGCAAAAAAGTCTTATGCCTATTTCCGATATGATTTTTCAGCAGAGTAAAAAGGGCTGGAGTCAGTGTCAGGGATTCAACACAGGAGATTGCAAGGTACAGGATAACAGTAACTGCCAGACTTGAAAAAACCTTGCCCATTATACCGGGAAGAAAAATGACTGGAACAAAAATGATGATTGTGGTGAGAGTGGATCCGATGACTGCAGGTATACAGTTGTAATAATGCTTACCCTTAAGAAGATTTTCCGTTACAACAACTGCGTTGTCAAAAACCATTCCAGAACCGACTGCAAGCGCTGAAAGTGTGATTATATTAAATGACATGTCGGCACAGTGCATAAAGACAAACAGTGGAAGCAGAGAAAATGGAAGCTCAAGTATGACAATGACCGCCAGATTAAGATTCTGCATCAGAATCATTATGATAATGCAGGCACATATGATACCTGCACCGATAGTGATCACCAGATTCCATATCTCATATTCAAGTGGTTTTGAATTGTCTTCTATAATCCCAATTTCGAAAAGATTTCCATAGACATAGGATAGCTGCTCCACCAGATTTCGAAGCTCTCTGCAGGTTTTAAGCAGACTGCTTCCACCAGTTTTTATAATTCTGACCCCTATCCCTTCCTGCCCATTATGACAGAAAAAAGAGTTTCTCTCCTTTTCTCCGAGGGTGACTGATGCCACATCTGCCACCTTCATAGCTCCTTCCATATCCAATGGAATTCGGCATAGATCTTCTGGTTTCTGGATATCTGTCTCTGCCTTAATCAGATAGAGGTGCTCACCTTCCTCTATATTCCCTATGGGATAACGGAAAAAACACTTTCTTACAGCATCTGCCATTCTCTGCAAGTCCAGCGAAGGGGCAGCCATCAGAAGAGAATAATTCACATCTATCTGCACTTCAGGTTCAGCACACCCTGTAAGATGCACCTGGGCAATTCCGTCCAGCGCCAATATACGGCTCTTCAATTCTTTCTCCACCAACAATGAAACCTGAAACAGCTGGAATCCAGCTTTCGGGAAAATTGCCAGAGTCATGACGTGAGAATCGGCAAATGTCTTGAATGAAAGTGCAGGTCTGGAAACTGTTTCAGGGAGAAATGGATATACAGCGTCAATCCTGTTCCTGATATCACTTCCTATGACCGCCATTTCAGCACCCCAGCCGAACTCAAGCCGGATGATGCTCTCTCCTCTTTTTGACGTGGAGGAGATCTGCCTGATATTTTTTACCGCAGAAACGCTGTTCTCCAAAGGTATTGTAACCAGCTTCTCAACCTCATCTGCCGGCATACCTGGGAATTCTGTAAGTATAGTGACATATGGAATTGAGACCTCAGGATAAAAACCTACATCCATTTTGAAAAGGCTGCATATCCCTAAGAACGATATTCCGAGCCAGCAAAGCAGAACAGAGAAAGGATGCTTTGAACAGAAATCCCATTGTCTCACAGTGCATTTATCCTCAAAACATAATCTTTTTCCAAAGTATTGCTGTTGGAATCCCTAAGTGTTCCATTGACTGAGATAACAACCGGAGTCTGCACTGTTCCCGCTGTTATGGAGCAGAATACCCTTATAAATAAAACCCCAGGTTCTATGTATCCCGTCTCCAGCCTTTCCAGATCAATAGTCAGGTTTCCCCTGACTACTGCCACATCTACTGCACCATATGCATCTGCTGTCAAGATTTCTGCATTGCTGCCGGCTGAAAAAACAAACTCAAAACAGGCTTGAGAACCTGTCTCAAACACAATTCCACTGCCATGTTCCAAAGTCACGCCAACCCCAGATGTATAATCCTGATAAAAATTTATCTCATGCACTTCAAGAGGCCTGGAACTCTCACTGTCAACATAAAGGAGATACCGTTTATCCTTTCCGGCTGACAGTTCAATAAGGGTCTTATATGGCAGAGGTTTATTGAAAGTTATATCGCATTGAGTATGCTCATTATTCCACTCCGCAGCATAATCCTGAGGCGGAGAGACTGTAATAGGATTTCTTATTGCTTTGGTATCTGCCGTGCCTGAATATGTCAGCACCAATGATACATCCTTTTCTGCACCTCTATTGATTTCACCACCTGATACAAGCTCTGCACCATTTTTTATGCAGATTTTCTCAAGAGAACTGTCCGGCTCCTGAGGAGTGGTAAATGTGACAACATAATCGGACTGAAGCTTATTTCCAAATTGATCCGATACACTTTTTTTCAGAGTCACTGTATATATGGAATTCCAGTCCAGTTTCTCAAGAGGTGCAAAGATTACTGACTGACCATTATCTTTAAAGGAAGTTGCACCAGAAACCCAAGGGGATATGCCAAACCCTTGGTAGAACATAGCTTGATCCACTGGACTGGAAAATGTAATCTCTATTGTCTGCATAAGGTCTTCAACAACATCTCCATCAGAGATGTTCATTTTTTGAACAATAAATGTATTCTCTTTTTCGTAAGTAGAAAAAGCATAGCTGAAGACCTCTTTAAGCGAATTCCCATACCGATCCTCGGCCCTTGTTCCCACTTCTATCACATATCTGCTTTTATCTTTGATTCCCGACTCTGGATAAAAACACATCTTTTTCTCGTACCAGATGAATGTGCCAGATGCAGTCTCCTCGTTGCACAGACACGAAAAAGCCTGTTCTGTAATCCCCCTTTCCATCTCTGAAGAAAATGTGATCTGTATACAGCCTTCACCATAGGAGCATCCTGAAACCTCCGGGGCTTTCATATGTGTATATTCTTCTGCAAAACCGCAGGAGACAAAAATAAATACAATCAAAAATATCTTTCTCATCAGCGTGTCCTCAATATAATTTTTTCAAGACTGTTCACATCCAGTGAATAGATGCGCCCCTCAGGCTCAAAGCCTGTATAAGTTATCTGAATCCTGCTGTCTCCAGACCAGAAGAGAGACATCACCCTTGGAGAAGCAAGTGCCGGAGGAAATAATCCTCTGATTTTTATTCCAGAATAAATCTGTTCTTTCTCCTCTGCTGTCTCAAATGAACGATTGAATACAAAACTGAAGGTATAAGTATTTTCCGGCATAAGAGCATCGCCAACATCAATATCAATCTCATGATGGGGATTAAAAGCTGAAAGAGGAAATCCATCGGAATCTTTTCCCTCGATATAAAGAAGTCTGAGAGGAATGACATCCGGAGAAAAACTGGTCTCATACCAATCTGGAAGAGCCAGCCCCTTCCTGCTCTTTGCTGATGTGTCTATTGATACAGAATATAATGTTTCGCCCTGCCACTCTTCATCAGGGACAAAAACTAAGGTGCTTTCGTTGATCCAGCAGGTGTGGCCTGCAATATCGGGTCTGATGGAAAGGGCATCTTCGGTGGCACCAAAATCCATCGGAACAGAGAAGGATATCCTTATGGCATCTTTACTTTTTACCCCATCCAGACCAGACAGCAGCAGTGGATAAGAGAGGCCGTCATTCAAAGCAGTATCTATAGAAAGAACAGATGGCAGAACAGCTCCAGAACTGCTGTACAAACAGAAAGTTTTTTGTTCTGCAAGGGGAATCCCATCTGCTGATTTTATCGAGTCCGCAAAAGAAAAATTGTATACCTGGTGTTCTTTCCACCCCTCTTTTGGTGTCAAAAACATCTGCGTATGCTCTTCGTTCCATTCATCAGTATATTCAGTATCTGGAGAGACAGAGAATCCATTCAGAAAGGAGGGAAGAGACATGGGGGCAGAGAAAGAGAAAACTATTCTATCATAAGTCTGGACAGTGCTGCCATTCGCAGGACTCATCCTGGTGATATCCGGTTTTACAGCCTGTTTTGTCCTGTAGAAGAAAGGGGTATAAATATTATATTTGCGCACCTTTCCTGATGTATCAGAAACCTCTCCTGCATATTTGAGGAAGTACCTTTGCGCCGGTTCAAAACTTTTCTGGGGTGTGAATGTCATAGTGTTCTCTTTCCAATCGAAAGAACCTGCGACTCTCCCATCTGAATCCTGAATCTCAAAGGCTGACTGAGCAGAGACATGCTCCGGAGAAAAACCGAATTTCACATAGATATCTTCATTTTCTCCTACAACTTGATTGTATTTTGACGGGTTTACTCTGATTGAATCGGAAGGAGAAAAATCAACAACTCCGCAGGAGAGACATATCAGACTGATAATAATTATAATAAACTTCCTCATCTTACCTCCACTTCACATCCATCTGAAAGATGACCCAGACGGGATACGGCAACCGCATCACCCTCTTTGAGCCCATCCTTCAGAAAAACTCTGGAATCTGTGACAAAATCCACTGTGACATTCTTCAGAAAGGCATGTCCTTCCCGTATCAGGAAAAGAGAGGCGTCGCTATAATCATCCTGCTTGTGTAGCACTGCCTCCTTTGGCACAGAGAGTCGCAGCTGTTTTTCTCCCACAGTAATCGAGACCTCGGCAAAAAGACCTGGAATAAGGGTTTTATCCTTGTTATCCACTGCAATCCTAAGTGTCCGGCCCCCTGTCTTTGCATCTGCATATGGGGAAACCTGCTCTACGACACCATTATGGCTGGCATTACCCAGACGGACAGTTGCAGCACTGCCTTCTGAAATCTCATTGAAACGCTGGGCATTAACAGTAACAGAGACATAGACCGACTCGGTCGAGAATAAAGTGAACAGCCTGGTTTCAGCATCTGCTTTCTCGCCTATATCCACATAGCGCTCTGCAACAATGCCATCAATCGGTGATTTTATTCTTGTCTCTTCCAGATATAATTTGATATTATCCATCTGGGACTGTGCTGCCTCTAATTCTGCCCTGGCAGCATCCAACTGGGCTTTCAAAGTAGCAGTATTAATCTGAATCAAAAGATTTTCATACTCGCTTTTTTCAGCAGGAACTGTATATCCGGCAGCACTGATATCACTGTCAGAAAAGCCAATACGCGCAGTCCTAAGCTCCAGAAGAGCCTGCTCCAGAGAATTGCCGGCCGAGTCCATATTCATCTTTATGGACTGAAGTTCTTCGTCAGACAGCCCGCCTATGACATGAAGCTTGAGCTTGTTGTTATAGATACGCTTCAGGTTATCAAACTCCTTCTGCTTCTGGTCTACTGCACATTGAATCCGATCTATGGATAGAATAGTTTTACGTGCATTCTGGCATCCTTCATCAAACTGAGCTTTTGCCAAAGCAACCAGCGCTTTCTTGGACTGGACATCAGAGTCGGCCTGTCTGAGCTGCACCTGGAGTTTGACATCATCAAGCAAAGCCAGCAGATCTCCACGGCAGACACTCATTCCCTTGTCTGCAAATAAGGCCTTCACATTGGAGGTTGATGTAGGATAGACATCTGCTTTAGCTTTGTAGACAATGGAACCGAATGCAGATATTACAGGGGCAGCCATTTCTCTGCGGACAATTGCAGTGTTTATCTCAACACTCTTCTCAACCTTTTCCTCCGGCTTGCGGCAAGAGAAGAGAATCAGTACGGAAAAAACTATAATCAAGAAATAATTGAAAATATTTCTCATAAGCCGCTCCCTTCTACAAGATCTCTGCCAGAGGAGACCGGCTCTCCTATTCCGCAAAGATTCATGAATGCAATCTCCATAGAATAGAGCTGAGAGATAGTCTGGAAAACTTTTATCTTATTCTGCGCCAGGGCAATCTGACTTTCCACATAATCAATACGTTTCTCTTCCCCAAGCTGAACCTTGAGGTCCTCAATCTCCACCTTCTTCTGCTCAAGCTCAATCCGCCGCCGCGCAGTCTCAAGATTCTCCTTGAGCACAAGAATCGCCTTATACTGCCTTTCTATTTCCTCCTGACACTCCCTCTTATATTTCTCAAGATTCCACCTGGTACGCTCCATAGTCACCTTGCCGCTCTGGCTGGAGTAGAGTGATTCTGTGTTTCCCATAACTTCTGCATCTGCTGTAACTTTCCTGTATCTCTGTTCATCTGAATTCCTGCCGATTCCAGCACTCAAAGAGGAAGGAAGGGCTGGAGTGTCAAAATCCAAGTTGAGAAAAACAGAAAAACTTTTTTCTGCAAGAGGATAGGACTCCCCCGAGACAGATGCTGTGCATGAAAGAGAGATATCTGGAACATACTTTTTCTTGAGGAGAGCGTAATCAGCCTGTGCTTTATGCTCCGAGAACTCAATCTCCTGCAGGACCAGGCTGTTCTTCATAGCCTGAGATACATAATAGTCGCTGCTTTCATTCACAAATCCACCATATAGATAGTTCAGCTCTCCAACCAATATCGGAATATCATTGGAGCGCATATTCATCACAGATGCAAAGGCAGATCTTGATTCATCCAACTTCTGGGAAATCTGTGTAATCTGTATGTCCATATCTGCCAAAGCCAGCTCAAGCTCCAGAAAGTCAAACTGAGTAATCTCTCCAAGATTCCGCTCAAGATGTCCTATCTCAACCTGCTGCGACACAACATTTCTTGCCTGTTTGGATATCTCAAGCTCTTTCTCAAGCTCCAGCACATTTTTATAGCCATCAATCACCGAAAAAACAAAAGCTGTGCGGTTCAGGTCATTCTGATGGGCCTCCAATGCAAGGCGTTCTTTCTCAAGAAAAATGGATGAATGGAGTACTCCCCTGTCATATATAAGCTGGGTGAATGTTGCGCTCAACTGCTTGGAATGGCTGTCATCTGCGTAGTAAGTGACTGTATCGGTGGAAGAGTAGCCTAGATTCAAGGTGGGGAAATATTTTCTATATTTCATGCGCATGTTTTTTATTCCTATGCGATTTTCCTTCCTTGCAAAATCGAGGCTGAGATTATTTTCAAGCCCCTTTTCTATCGCCTTGCTTAAGGTAAAGGATTCAGATGCTGAAACAGAAAAAGAGAGTGATACAGAAAAATAAAAGAACAAAAGCCATCTATTCATGAATCCTCCTTTCAGAAAGAGCCGAAGCACGCTCTATCTGCTCCTTGTATTCTTTTTCCAGACCGAACTGGGAATAAAGCTGTGCCATCTCATAGTGGGCATAGGCGAGCTCCACTTCAAACAGATATGCCCGATGATATGTGACTACTGCCTCCTTCACTTTCCCCTGGGCTTTGTAACTTGCTGCAAGAAGCAGAAGGAATCTGGGCTCTTCCGGATATTTTTCCAACGCAATGGAAGCAAGCTTTTCTGATTTTTCATACTGCTTTGTAAGGAGATAAAGGTTAGCCATCCAGCGGATTGCCTCAAAATCTAAAGGACTGTGTTTAAGGACATGAGTAAGTTTCTCTTCTGCCCTTTCATACTGCCCGGTGAACAGGCTTATCCTGCCATCCAGATTAAAAGGAAGAAGATATGATGGATTCTCTTTCTCAAGGCTCTCCAGCTTTTCTAAGGCCCCTTGGGAATCCCCCTGAAGATATAGATCTTTTGCGACGCTGAAAGCCTGATAATCCCTGGATTTATGGGCATTGTGGCAAGAGATTAAAAGGACTGCAAGTAAAATGACTTTCAAATACTTCATGCCTAAGTAACACAAAAAAAGTTCATTTTGCTTCAATTTTTTGAAAAATTTTATAAAAAAGTCTGGATTTCCTTTAGCTGTATGGTTTTAATGTTAAATCAGAGATCAGAACCCAGGAAAAAGGGGGCAAAGTTGACAGTTGCCATTTTTAGGGTTATCCTTATAGCAACATGAAAGTTGCACACATTCACAGCGGTATCAGAGGCATTGCCTCTTATGCCCTGAACATATATAGATATTTTGAGCAGATTAACCAGGAGATGCTGGTGGTCAGCGAGGCAAAGTGGACCAAGCAGGCAATTCCTGTATACGAGCCCGATTCCTGGCTTATAGGTGGAATAATCCCTTGGGCAAAACATCCGGATCAGGTTCTTGAGCGGCTTAAAGAGTTCCAGCCCGACATCATACATCACCACCACCCTTCCGGAAGATTGGACTTTTCTATAGAACGGTTCCGCCAGGAGCTGGATGTCCCCCTTGTCTGCACTTTCCATATGTCTGTAGGTTCTAAAAAATACATGATAGACAGGGGTATGAACCTTTTCTTCAGGATGGCCAAGAAGAATTTCATAAACTCCACCTGCTATGTGGCTATAAGCAAATTTGTGAAGAAGCAGCTGGAGGAGATAGGGGGCATCCCAAAAGAGCGTATAGTGCTGCTCTATGCTGGAGTAAACCCTGAGATCTTCAAACCTGTTGAATATACTCCGCATGACACTCTGGAGATTACGTTTGTAGGTCAGATTACCCTGGAGAAGGGAATCGACATGCTTATTGACGTAGTGCAGAGGCTTTCGGCAGTACGGAAAGTACGTCTTAACATAATCGGCAATGGCACACTGAAACCGATTCTCATGAAGAAGACAGAAGGAGATCCATGCATAAACTGGGTCGGCTTCCTCAAGAGCCCGCAGGAGGTTAGCAAGTTCTACGCCAACTCAGATGTGACTGTACTCCCTGTAAGATGGGACGAGGCTTTCTCCTATATTCCGCTTGAGACCATGGCAAGTGGCACCCCTCTTATCGCATCCCGATGCGGCGGCAACCCCGAGACTGTGACTGATGGCGAGACCGGTTTCCTCTTTACACCGGGAATGGCTGATGAGCTTTATGACATTCTCAAGAAGGTGGAGATTAAACAGCTCTGGGACATGGGGCAGAAGGGACGTGAACTTATTCTTAAGCGCCACACTCTGAAACTGTTCGGAGATAAATATAAGTCGCTGTACGAGAATGTGCTTGCAGACCCAGCCCACCTGCACCAGATAGACTAAGCTTCACCTATTTCAAGACATTCTCTTTTGTAGTTAAAACACTTGCGGCAGATTTTATACCCAGCCTGCATGCATCGGCAAACGGAAGCCTGCGGAGCAGTCCGACGGAAGTCCCTGCAAAAAAGGCATCTCCAGCACCTGTGGTGTCCACTACTGTAAGCGGCAATGCAGGGCAGATTCCAGCCTCCCCTTCTGCAACAGCATAGACAGCACCGTCTGAGTCCATTGTAATCACCATAGCATTCAGATCCAGCCTTTTAAGCTCTGCCTTCAGGAGATCAAGCATTTCCTGCGGTGACAAACCTGCTGTATTCTTTTCAAAGAATATTCCGGCTTCCTGCCTGTTGCAGAAGAAGCAGGTTGTCTTCCTGATATAATTGATACGCTCTTTGGCAATAGTCATGTTGGAAATAGCTGCATAAACCGGAATGTCATACTTCTCTGCCAACCTCATGGTAAGGTCAACAATCTCTTCATCTATATCTATCTCCAGCAGTATTCCAGCAGCATCTTGAAAGATCTGTTCTCCGTCTGCATTGAGGATGTCGCATATGGGCAAAAGCTCCGGCCGCTTAGATATACTGGCGCATAACTCTCCATCGTTGTCAAAGACCGCCATCCAGGTGCCCATACCATGTTCTGCCTGTTTTACATAATCGGTCCCGACATTGACCTTTTTCAGGTGCTTGATCACATCTGATGCTGCGCCACTGTCATCCACCAGGCTTACAAGGAACGATTTCTCCCCAAGCTTAGAGACATCTTCGGCAATATTTCTTGCCACCCCGCCATGAAAATATTTTATATCTCCGGCATTTCTCCCTGTAGGGATAAATTCTCCCGAAGGATATCCTTTTATATCTACGTAAACAGTTCCGACAGTTACAATTTTCATAGCCATTATTTACACTGCAGCCTGGTCTGATAAAAATTCTTGCCCAGGTTCAGAAGCTGCTCTTTTGTGTTCATGGCCGGGTCGTCCATAACTGCTTCAAGAAGGTAGTTGAGCACCAGTCCCATTGCAGGTCCCTTTGGTATTCCAGCCTCTTTTAAAAGCATCTGGCCATTCACAGCAAGATCTCCCAGCTTAAGGGCCGGAGTCTCCTTTACAATTGCATCTACCCGGCGGGAGAGGGCAATATCCTCAGGAGTGCAGGCAAAAGACTTGTCCCCAGCAGCACCGGCCCGGTCTGCAAACCTCAGCTTGAACAGGTCTGACAGGTTCTCGATTCCCACACGGGCTATAAAGCGACGCACTGCACCGTCAGACCACTCTTCGGTATAGTGGAACATATGGTTCTGAATCAGATGGCATATCCGGTTCTCGTCTGCCTTGGAGAACTTGAGCCGCCGCAGAATCTCATGAGCCATCTCGGCACCCACATTCTCATGCCCATAGAAGGTATTTATGCCATCCCTTACCTTGAAGCACCGTGGCTTGCCTATGTCGTGGAGAAGCGCTGCCATCCGGAGGACAGGATCCTTCTCCATGAAGTCGCAGGAATAGAGGGAATGGTGGAACACATCAAACTGGTGCCTGTCCCGCTGCTCAATGCCGACCCCCTCAAGAAGCTCAGGCAGCACATATTCCAGAATCTCGGTCTTCTGCATATAGAGGAAAGCTGTTGACGGATGATCTGCTGTCATAGTCTTGAGGAGCTCGTCCCTGATCCGCTCCTTCGAGATATTCTCAAGGTGATCTTTGTTATTAATCATCCCCTGCAGTGTGACAGGCTCTATCTGGAAATCAAGCTGGGCTGCGAACCGGCAGGCTCTCAAGATGCGGAGGCCATCCTCGGCAAACCGCTCATTCGGGTTTCCGATAGCACGGACTATCCCTTTCTTCAGATCCTCCATTCCACCGTGGACATCAATAAGGGAATCGTTCCGCACATCAATCGCCATAGCGTTGATAGTAAAGTCGCGCCGCTTCAGATCCTCGTAGATATCGGTGCAGTAGGTTATGCTGTCAGGGTGCCGGAAGTTGGAGTACTTGCCATCCATCCTGTAGGTTGTCACCTCAAAGGAGCTCCCCTTGAAGAGGACTGTGACAGTACCATGCTCTATGCCGGTGGGAATGACTTTCCTGAACAGAGTTATTACCTGCTGAGGTGTTGCATTTGTAGTAAAGTCATAATCGTCAGGAGGCAGCCCCCGCTTAAGGTTGCGTACTGCTCCACCTACCAGATAGACTTCGTACCCGGCATGGAAAAATACTGAGGCAAATTCCCTGATAACACTAGGAAATGTCACTTTGTCTCCTGTTACCGCCTGCTGATGATCTTAGCCAGGTTGTCGGCAGTAAAGCCGAAGGCTGCTGCAACTTCTGCATATTTACCGGACTCGCCGAATCTCTTCACGCTCAGGATATCCTTATCCTGTGCATAGCCTCTCCAGCCGGTCGGAACACCGCACTCTGCAACAACTACACGCACTCCCTTTGGAAGAATCTTTTCCTGGAATGCTGTACTCTGAGCCTCGAACAGCTCCCGGCAAGGCATGGAGACAACCCGGACCTTCTTCTTTGTCTTTGCAGTTGCCTCAACAGCCAGAGAGACCTCGGATCCGGTAGCCACAACTACTACATCTGGTGTTCCCTTGCAGTCCTTCACAATGTATGCACCCTTGCGCATATTTCTCTTCCACTGCTTGTCCTCTTTCGGATATACAGTGATGTTCTGCCGTGTGAAAGCCATGCAGGTAGGCTTGTCCGGTGTCTCGAGGGCCATCTGCCATGCAACCTCGGTCTCCTGGGCATCGCCTGGGCGGAGAACCTGGGTGTTAGGAATGACACGGAGCGACTCAAGCTGCTCAACAGGCTGGTGGGTCGGGCCATCCTCGCCTACATATATGGAGTCGTGTGTAAGAATAAAGATTGTCGGAATCTTCATGATAGCTGCAAGGCGCACTGTAGGACGCAGATAGTCGGCGAATGACATGAATGTAGCGCAGTAGGAGCGCAGTCCTCCGTGCAGGATAAGGCCGTTTGCAATACCGCCCATTGCATGCTCTCTGATACCGAAGTGGAGTGTCCTTCCCTTTCTGTTTGCCTTGGAGAAGTCGCCGTTGTCTGGCACCACAGTGTTGTTGGATGGAGCCAGGTCAGCAGAACCTCCCACCAGATTGTGGACTGCACCGCACAGGCTTACCAGTGTCTTTCCGCTG
>JAGCPA010000005.1 GCA_017642445.1 Spirochaetia bacterium | reverse complement strand
TCCATGTACGGGTCGGTGGTGGTGTCAGTTATAGCCGGCTCCTTGACTGTGAAGTCTGCCTCCTGTATCCCGTGCTTCTTGAGGAAAGAGGTGATGATGCCGCTCTTTTTGACAATATCCTGCCTGAGCTGCGAAAGATCGTTGCCGCTTACTGTGAATGTAGCTGGCCATACTGCCAGGTCTGCCTCGACCTCCTGCTCGGAGAGACCCCGGACCGATACTGTCCTCTGGTCTGCCTTGAGTGTCTTTATTCCGAAAGAGATTGAGAGTCCCGATAAAACTATTCCGACTGCCAGCACTGCTGCGCTGACGATAAAAAATCTTTTATTTTCCATACACATATAGTATACTATCTAGAGAGACGGACGGCAAGAAATGATGGAAGAAAAACTGCAGAAGAAAAGGAAGGCCCGGGTTGCACAGGCAGACTGCGTGGCCTGCGGAAGCTGCGTAAAAGTGTGCCCGAAGGGAGCTATCAAGGTGTACAAGGGGCTCTATGCCCAGGTTGATGAAGGCCTCTGCATAGGGTGCGGCCGGTGCGCTGCCGAATGTCCTGCCGCCATAATAGAGATAGGGGAGGTGACTGCATGAAAAAGCACTGGTACGACTATCTCTGGATTTTCTCTGCCACCTACCTGATCTTGGGGTTCTTCAACATCCTGTTCGCATGGCTGGGGATGCTCTGCTTTATGCTCCCCCTCCTGATTGCCATATTCGGCGGCAGCAAGATGTACTGCAACCTTTTCTGCGGCCGCGGCCAGCTGTTCTCGCTTCTGGGTAAGAAGTTCAAGCTCTCTGCCAACCGGAAGCCCCCTGTGTTCCTGCATAAGAAGTGGTTCCGCTATGGTTTTCTGACCTTCTTTATGATCATGTTCGGCAATATGCTGTGGGTCACATACCTGGTGGGTTCCGGCCAGCGGCCCTTAAGCCAGCATGTTAAGCTTTTATGGAGCATAAAGCTGCCCTGGCAGTGGGCATACCACGGCGGTGTGGCACCCTGGGTGGCTCAGTTCTCTTTCGGTTTCTACAGTGTTATGCTGACTTCTACTGTGCTTGGAATAATAACTATGGCTCTGTTCCGCCCCCGCAGCTGGTGTGTCTACTGCCCGATGGGGACCATGACTCAGCTTATCTGTCAGGCCAAGAAGCCGAAAGTCAAGAAATAAAGCTTTTTATAAGAATCTCAAGTCCTATTGCAATCAGGATTGAGCCGCCCAGTATAGAGGCTTTCCCTGAGAGGTGGCTTCCTGCTTTTTTACCTATGAGCGCCCCGCCCATGCATATTGCGAATGTGACTATTGCGATTATAAATGATGCAGCCAGAGCCATTGCAGCCTGGTACTGAGCGATGGTGAAGCCCACCGAAAGGGCATCGATAGATGTAGCAATCCCCTGCAGCATAAGGATGCCGAATGTCAGCCTCTTCCCCTCTTCCTCGATCTCGCCATGGAGCCCCTCCAGCACCATCTTGCCGCCGATGTAGAGCAGCAGGATAAAGGCTATCCAGGGGATGAAGGGCTGGAACTTCTCGAATACAGTTATGATGGTGTGGACACAGAACCAGCCGGCCATGGGCATGACAAACTGGAAGAGGCCGTAAGTGCCTGCCATGATGCACATCCCTGCTCTGCCCATGCGCGGGTTTGCAAGGCAGTTGGCGATAGAGACCGAGAAGGCATCCATAGCCAGCCCGACCCCTAAGAGAATGCAGTTTGTAAAGAATAAAAAGTTCCAGTCCATTCTGTAAAAAAAGCCCCAGGATAACCTGGGGCTGAATTTTCAGTCAGTGATTCATCACTTCTTGTTGATTGTTCCAAGAGCTGTGTAAACGATATCTGTTGTGTTGCATCCTCTTGAAAGGTCGGAAACCGGCTTTGCGAATCCCTGGAAGATAGGGCCGTATGCCTCGAATCCTCCGAAGCGCTGCATAAGCTTGTAACCGATGTTTCCAGCGTTGATGTTAGGGAAGATAAGTGTGTTAGGGCTTCCTGCTACTGGTGAGCCTGGTGCTTTCCGTGCTGCAACTTCTGGAATGATAGCTGCATCAAGCTGGAGCTCGCCGTCAACCTTGAGGTCTGGTGCTTTCTCTTTTACAATTGCCAGTGCCTGGGTAACTCTGTCTACTGTCTCGTGGGAAGCAGATCCCTTTGATGAGAAGGAGAGCATTGCAATCTTTGGCTCTGTAAGGAGGAATGAGCGGCATGAGTCTGCTGCTGCAAGAACGATGTCTGCCAACTGGTTTGCATCTGGCTCGATGATTACTGCGCAGTCTGCCAGGATGTAGGATCCTTCGTATCCCCAGTCTGAACCTTTTTTCTCCATGATGAATGCAGAGGAAGCAGTCTTGATTCCAGGTGCAGTCTTGATAACCTTGAGTGCTGAGGAAGCTACAGCTCCGGTGGTGTTCACAGCACCTGCAACCATTGCGTCGCAGTCGCCTTTTCTAACCATCATTGCGCCCCAGTACAGAGGGTTCAGCATCTCTTTGCGTGCCTGCTCTTCTGTCATTCCTTTTGCTTTTCTAAGCTCGTAATATTCGTTTGCATAAGCATCGATATTTGCAGACTTGGTCGGGTCAACCAGTTTGATTCTGCCGTCAATCTTTACATTCTCTGCTTTTGCTGCGTTCAGGACAGCTCCCTCGTCACCTACCAGCCAAACCTCTGCCACAAGGCCTTCGTCTGCAAGAATTTTTGCAGCGTTGATGACTCTCTTGTCAGTTCCTTCTGGAAGAACCAGCTTTTTCTGGTTTTTGAGGGCTTCAGCCTTCATTCTCTCTATAAATCCCATTTTTTGCTCCTTTTTCGCAAATTTACCTAATTTTACTTTATATGAAAAATGTGTAAAGTTTCAACCACTTGGACGCTTTTTTTCTTATTGCATATATTTTTATTGCATATTAGTATTTAGGGTAGGGAGATTATTATGGTTGATGTAAGAATTAAGAATATAGAGGAATCGGATGCTGACACCCTCCTTTCCGAGGATATGAGCTTCCAGGGCACTATGACCCTTTCCCGTCCTGCCATGATCAAAGGTCAGCTGACAGGAAAAATAGAATCTGACAGCAACGTTTTCATAGAAAAAGAGGCTGATGTAAAGGCTGATGTAAAGGCTGACGAGCTTTCTGTAAAGGGAAATCTATCCGGTTCTGTCCAGGCTTCTGTGATTGAGCTGGGTTCCAGCGCTGTGTTCAGCGGCGATGTGAAGGCCCTGAGCCTGGCAATGGAGAGCGGATGCACTTTCAGCGGCAGTTCCCAGATAGGTGCAGCTCCAAAGGCTTCAGAAGAGGCTCCTGCAGAAGAAGCACCTGCTCAGACCGAAGAGTGAGATGCCGGTGAAAAGAGCTGTTTCTGTTTTTCTCTTTTTATTCCTCGCTTTTACTCTTATGGCACAGACTAAGCCCGATGCCCTCAAGGAGTACAGGGCCAAGCAGTACGGCACTGCTGTCGATATCTGCCTTGCCGAGATCAAGGCTGGCACCTACACAGTGGACACCTACAACATACTGCTTTGGAGCCTGAACCGGCAGAAACGCTACCGTGAGACTATAACGTATGGTAACCAGGCATCGAAGAAGTACCGGGACATGAGGATCATCGAATCCATGGGAGTGGCCTATTATTATGTGGGCAACTACGACCGGGCCCTGTCCAACTTCAAGACCTATGCGGCAGAGCTTCCCGAAGGCTCTTTCATAGATGATGTCTACTATTTCCTCGGAGAGATCTACATAAAGCAGAACGAGTTCAACAACGCAGACATTGCGCTGACCACTGCGGTGCACCATTACCCGAAGTCTGCCATGTGGTGGGCCCGGCTGGGCTATGCACGGGAGCAGGCCGGTTCCTTTGAGGCTGCCCTTGCCGCATATGACCAGGCTCTTTCAATAAACAGAAACCAGGCAGAGGCAAAAAGCGGCCGCGACAGGGTTGCCGCAAAACTGAATTCATAAACATGAGCCGCACTTTCTCAATTTCCATATATACCCTCGGCTGCCGTCTGAATCAGGTGGAGAGCGAGGCTGTCTCCAGCGCCTTCCTGAACGCCGGTTTTGCCTTGGCTGAACGGGGCAGTGTTCCCGACATTTTTGTAATCAACACATGTACAGTCACCTCCAAGAGCGAGCAGAAGGCAAGGCGTGTAATACGCAAGGCCTCTTCCGAGAATCCTGGCTCCCTGGTGGTTGTGACCGGCTGCTACGCCCAGCTGAACGGCCCTGATATAGAGAAGCTTGGCCCCAATGTCCTTGTGATAGGGCAGGCTGAGAAGAGCCGCCTCTTAGAGTTCCCTGCTTACATCCAGGAGACCGAGGCAGAAACCGGTGCAGAGCTTAAGGAGTATCTGGCTTTCCGGCTTGGAAAGACCCCGATGACCACCACCAAGTTCGACTTTTTGCCCGACACATTCAGTTTCCATACCCGGGCAAGCCTTAAGGTTCAGGATGGCTGCAACAACTTCTGCGCCTACTGCCGTATCCCGTTTGCACGGGGCCGGAGCGAGAGCATGGAGTTTGACAGGGCGGTGGAGACTGCGGTGGCGATAGAGAAGAACGGCTACAAAGAGCTGGTTCTGACCGGGGTGAATATAACTGCCTACGAGAGTGGCGGCAGGAAGCTCCGGCAGCTGATAGAGGCCATACTGGAGCGCACCTCTTCTATCCGCATCCGCCTCTCTTCACTTGGTCCCTATGACGACCTTGATAACTTTGCTTTCCTTGTCTCCCAGCCGCGGATTTGCCCCCACGTCCACCTTTCGGTGCAGTCGGGGAGTGACAATGTGCTTGGAGCCATGGGACGGAAGTACCCTGCAAGCCGTCTAAAAGAGATAACTGATATTCTTAAGGCCAGCGGGCGGGACCCCTTTATCTCCGGCGATGTGATCACTGGGTTCCCGGGAGAGAGCGACCAGGATTTCGACGATTCCTACAATCTGATCCGGGACTGCGGCTTTGCAATGTGCCATGTGTTCCCGTATTCACCAAGGCCCGAGACCAGAGCTTACAGAATGAAGAACAGAGTACCGGAGCGGATCTCCCGGCAGCGTGCCGAAAGGCTTATAGCTCTGGCCGACCAGCTGTACCTTGACTACATAGCACGGCAGAAGGGGCGGCGTGAGCAGGTGATTATTGAGGAAGAGGTTGTGCTGGGCGGCAGGAAGTATTACGCCGGGCTCTCCTCCAACTATCTGAAGGTGCTTATAGAGAGCCAGGCCGGGCTTAAGGCCGGCACGCTGTGTGATGTGTGGCTTTACTGTCAGCCTCTTCAACCATGTGGTGCTGCCACTGTATTAGGTAGCGCTCATCCTCTGGATTAGAACTTTCTATATCAGCAAGGATACGGAAAACAGGCTCGGTGCCGCTCCCCCTCATCCAGATGAATGCAATATCTTTGCCTTCTCTGTCCGAGAACAGAATCTTAAGGCCACCCTTTACTCCAGCCTTCCGGGCCTCGGCTCCAGTTCCCTCGTAGGATTCTGTGCCGATTGTGTTTATCTCTTTCCAGCCGGTTATGCCGAACTTCTCGGCAAGCTCCGCTTTCTTGGCCTCCCACTCGGCGGCAAACACAGCCTCGTACTGCAGTTTAAGAACCCCATGGTCGGTGCACTGTATCTTCATCTTTGCAAGCTTGTCGTCGGTGGCTGTGGTCAGGAACTGTGGCAGGTCGGCAATCATCTCATCCCAGCTTTTGCCGGTGAGCGATGCATACTTTATGATGCTGATTATAGTGTTCAGAGGATCCCGCACTGTGGCAGGGTGGGTTATGTTGCCGCCGTTTGAGCCTTCGCCCAGGAACCGCACTGTGTAACCTTGCTTGCGGAGCTTTGCCGCCAGGTTAACCACATTGGCTTCGCCAACCTCGGCCCGGAACACCTCCACGCCGAACTGCCGGGCGATTTTCTCTATACGCAGAGAAGTAGGGCAGTTCACCGCCACTGCAGTCCGGCCCGGGGCAATCTGGCCGCTCTTCTGCATAAAGGTGAGCTCTGCGGTACAAGCGAGTGCAAACACAGTCTGGGCATCGGGAACCAAGGCCTTTCCGTTCTTATCGATAAGCACCAGGTTGCCCCGGTCGCCGTCGTTGTCGGGTACATAGCCTATGGTGAAGCGCTTGTCCTGAGTATGGAGCTTCTCTAAATGGCCGGCGGCGTAGTTTAGGTTTTTCCCCTCAGGCAGAATGCCATGGGCAATCTGCCCGGCAGTATCGTTTATGAAGCTGTATTCAATCCCCAGTGTCTCGAAGAACTGCCTGTCTATGGAGAGGCACCTTGCGCTGCCGTTCATGTCGGCAACAACTGCCGGCTTGTCTGCTTTTTTGAATGCCTCCAGCTCCTCCTGTGACGCAAAGGCGGTGGCCAGGTTGAACTTAAGGTAGGCCTCCAAAGCCTCCTGTTTATACTTCTCTGAAGCAGGGAGAGGGGTGTTTTTGATATTGTTCAAAATTTGAACAAGTGTCTGGTAATTGGATTTCTCCTCCATAAACGCTTTGAACTGAGCGATTATGTCGGCAGCATCGGAGCCGCCCAGCACAGCACCGTCCCCGAGTCCGAACTTGACCCCATTGTGCCCTGCAGGGTTGTGGCTTGCAGATATGTAGATAAAGCTGTCCAGCTCTTTGGTGTTCTTTACATAGGCCATGATCTCAGGTGCTGCGGCGATGGCCAGGTAGCGCACTTCAAGTCCAAGCTGCTGTGCAGTGCCAGAAACGATCTGGCAGATAGCCTCTCCGGTAGGGCGGGCATCCCGGGCTATAGCGACAGTTTTGCACCCCTTGGCAAGCGCCCACTTTGTAAAAACGTAGCCGATTCCAGCGGCAATGACGCTGTCAGCCTCGGAAAGCTCTCTGCTCATGCTGTTCTCATTTCCGTCGGCAGCAAACACCTTGCGCCATCCCGAGGCAGAGATGATCATCTTCTTAAACGAACTGTATACATCATCAAAAAGTCTATCCATACTAATATCCTTATAGCATTCCAGAAGACGGTTGTCGATAGTCTCTATAATCTTGCCCGGCTTGAAGCTGATTCTTTCGGAGGTGATGGAGTCAAAATAGAAGAACATGGTTTTGACTAGCTCTCCGGCCCTGCCTGGAATATGCAGATTGCGGCTTATGATCAGCTTGGAGATTAGGACCATATCCCACAGAATCAGACCTTTCCTTATTCCGATGCCCAGCGCAGTTGCTGTGACAGGGAAGCTCCCTATCCTGAGGAGCACTTTTCCCACTGGGTTCAGCAGGTTGAAGAAAGTGATGCAGACTGTGATTATGAATGGAGTAAGCAGTCTGATCTTTCCATCTTTGCGGTAAACAAGGATTGCCAGAATCAGGGTGAGGGCTGCGATTATTGCCAGTTCCTTAAGCATGGAGCCCCCTGAACCACTTGGATTTTTCTATGAATATCTGGGTGAAGATTCCCAGGAGCAGCCCGGTGACAGCCCCGGAGATGAGGAGGATAGGGGCAATGTACTTGGTTGCGCTTCCAAAAAGAATAAGGCGGGCCACAGCCAGCTGGGCCAGATTGTTGGCGGCCGCCCCTGCCAGGCTTAACCCGATGCATGAGATGCGGTTCTTGAACAGCCGGTGCACTCCCATCATGGTCAGTCCTGAAGCTAGAGACCCGGCGGCAGAGAATGCAAAGATGTAGGAGAACAGAGTGCCGGTTATAAGGGCCTGCCCGATTATCTTGAGCAGTATCAGCTTATATATATCCCGTGAGGGCAGAAGGAAGAAGGCAACTATTACCGGCAGGTTGGCAAGACCCAGCCGCAGGAATGGCAGCGGCTTTGGAATAGCATATTCCACTGCGGCCAGGAACAGGCACAGGGCGGCCAGGAAAGGAAGGAGCTTCTTATCAGTTGTCTGTGTCACTCTTTCCCCCTTCTACTGTCACTATTATCCGGTTGGGCAGACATGCCAGAAAATCCCCGTCCTGGCGGGCCTGACCCATGTGTATGCATATCTTGTCGCGGCAAGGGCTCTCCACAAACTCGATGCAGCCGTCGTGGATAACCAGATGAGCTTTATCCAGCACCCCCTCGAACTCAAGCTCTCTTGGCTGATTCAGCGGATAGATGTACTCCACATCCTTCACCTTTATCACAGCCTTGGCTGTCCCCTCATTGTTCCCTGAAAGGGCAATCAGCGATAAAGCTATCAGTATGACAGAGATTGCGAGAAACAGAAAATCGGCCGGCTTAAAGGAGAGCTTCATCATCAGCAGTATACCACAGCATGGACAATAAAAAAAGTCCTCCCGAAGGAGGACTTCAAAGCCATCAAAGTGGTTTTTATTTTGTTGTGAGAGCCAATGTCTCGCGTGCGATTGCCAGCTCCTCGTTGGTAGGAATAAGCATAACCTTAACCTTGGAGTCGTCTGTGGAAATGACTCTTTCCTCGCCACGGATGTTGTTCCGCTCGTCATCAATCTTAACGCCCAGGTAACCCAGGTATGCGCAGATTCTCTTGCGGCAGTCCTTGTCATTCTCGCCTACACCTGCTGTGAAGCAGATAGCGTCAACGCCGTTCATTGCTGCAGTGTATGCGCCGATATATTTTGCAATTCTGTAGTCGTATGCATCAAGACCGACCTGAGCTCTCTTGTTGCCTTCTGCAGCAGCCTTTCCTACATCGCGGAAGTCGGAGGATACACCGGACATTCCAAGGATACCGGATTTCTTGTTAAGGATGTTCAGCATCTGGTTCACATCAATCTTCTCGTGGTTGCAGATGAACTGGAGGATAGTAGGGTCAACGTCGCCGGATCTGGTTCCCATGATGATTCCCTCAAGAGGAGCAAGACCCATGGATGTGTCAACGCACTTTCCGCCGATGGAGGCAGAGACAGAAGCACCGTTTCCAAGGTGGCATACGATAACCTTTGCATCTTTCTTAAGGTTTCCGAACTTGATAGCCTCGCGGCTTACGAACATGTGGCTTGTTCCGTGGAATCCGTAGCGACGAACCTTATATTTCTCATAGTACTCGTAAGGGATTGCATAGAGATAAGCTTTCTCTTCCATTCCCATACCGAAGGATGTATCAAATACAGCTACGTTCGGCTTTCCAGGCATTGCAGCTTCGCAAGCTTCGATTCCCATAAGGTTTGCAGGGTTGTGGAGAGGGCCAAGGTCGAAGCACTCGCGGATAACTTTCTTGACATCTGGGTTTACAACGATAGACTCGGTGTATGTGTTTCCGCCGTGCAGGACACGGTGACCTACTGCTGTGATCTCGTCGGTGGACTTGATGACGCCGTACTTTGCGTCAGTGAGGGCTGCCATAACCAGCTCGATAGCTTCCTTATGTGTAGGCATATCCTTCTCTACAACATAGTTGTCCTTTCCAGGTGCCTTGTGGGTGAGCATTGAGCCGTTGATTCCGATTCTCTCGCAGAGACCTTTTGCCAGTACACTCTCGTTCTCCATGTCGATAAGCTGATACTTAAGGGAGCTGGAGCCGCAGTTGATAACAAGAATTTTCATTATTCCTCCAAACATAGCCATGTGGCATATTAAGTTTTCTGATTTTCTTCAATAATAACGATTTGCACCAGGTTGTTCAAGACGGGGAAGAGTCGGTTGGGCTGGAGATGCTTTTTAAGTTGACATCCAGTATTTTTTGGAGTATATTATTAACAACCGGATGCAGCTTTTGGGCAATGTTCTGATTTTCAGAAGAACCCTGCGCCTTCCGGTTATTTTTTTCCTGTAGAATAGTATGGGAATAGTATTTATTCCCTTCATTATCCACTTTTATAATAATACTTACAAAAGCATTTTTCCCTGCTCTTGAATATTTGTTACTTAGAATAAATTGTTGTTCTCCTTCATCATCGATATTCTGATAAATAAGGATAGATGATTCAATTAATGTATCAATAATTGGATAAAGACTTGCTTTATAAATATTTGTTCCCTTGAATAAGGAATCTCTGATACCACGTCTAGAAATAATTACTTTTCCTATAGGAGAATCCGGAGTCTTGTTTTTTACTTTTGAGTAAGCCCAATCTATCTGCTTCTTTAAGACTTCTACAGTTCTATTCTTATATGAAAAATATTCAGGGACAATATCTATTTCAGGAGCTTCAATAGGTGTTAATGACATCAGTGCACATTTCTTCAAAGCTTTTTCTGTTTGTTCATGACTCATTTTTAATTTATCCATACCAGCCTCCTGCCTTATATACACAAAAAATTTTCATTTTGCTTCAATTTTTGCTCCACAAATTTCAAAAACTTTATAAGTGCTTATAATCCCAGCAAATAAGGCACACCTGCTCGGTACACTTCATCCAATCAGCAAGCCACCCCTGCTCAGTAAACAGCCATAGGCTGTAACCCTGCCAGGGGTAGCTTCTGCTTGGAGTTCAATACTTTTGGGCATGCCTTTTTGCTGGGAGATAATGCTTTAGTTAGTTTTTGAAATTAGATTACGCACTAGGCGGGGGGTTATATTCGAAGATTGCTGAACTGCTGGTGAACTGTGGTGGTAAGTGATTTGATAAGGCTGGATTCAAAAGTCTTGAGTGATGCGTTGATGCTCTTGCTACGGGAAGGACTTGAACGGAAAAGCTCATCAATGGAAACACTCAGAGCTTTTGCGATATTTTCGACTGTTTCGAGAGAGGCCTGTTTCTTTCCTAATTCGATTTGAGTCATGTAAGGGACTGATATTTCAGCTTTCTCTGCCAGCTGCTCCTGTGTCCAATTTCGCTCTTTTCTAAGGTTTCTGATGTTGTTCCCGAGTATCTCAATTATTTTACTCATAGTAACAATAATATTGCTGATAGCAACTATTGACTATTATCCATAGGCTATTATAATTGCTTATAGCAATATTATTTATAAAAGGTATGCCCTATGAAAAAGACATTCTGTTTATTTGCACTATCGATTATTCTTATTTTTACACTTCTGCTCTCTTGCGGTGGAGGCGGTGGTGGGGTAGATAATGCAATGGAAGATACCTCTTTTTCCATAGGATACAATTCCAACGGAGCAGAATCTGGAACTGCACCAGCAGCTCAGCAAGGAAATGGTAAAGAAGTTCTTTCTGTCAGTGCAAATAGTGGAAATCTTGCGAAAGGGGGCTACCTTTTTGACGGTTGGAACACATCTGCTGATGGTTCCGGTGCAGACTATGCTCCAGGTGCTTTATATAATGGCAAAAACATTACTCTTTATGCAAAGTGGGCAGCAATATTCACTTACAGTATAAATGCTGTTTCTCCAGCTCCATCGCTGGATGGAGTGCAACAATCACCTGGGATATCCAGTGCAGTTATTACAGGACTCACAGAAAGAGGCAGGCAGTTGTCTTCCGTGAGTATTCCGAGCAGTATAGACGGATATACCATATCTTCTATAGGTGCCAGCGCATTCCAAGATTGCAGTAATCTTACAGAAATTACGATTCCTAATACAGTTACAGATATAGGTGACAACGCTTTCAACGGCTGTGCAAATCTTTCAGAATTGACGATGCAAGGGACAGCTCCTCCATCTTTAGGAGCGGACGCATTTACTGGTTGTGTGCTGCTAGTTGTTAGTGTACCCCAGAGTGCAGCTTCAACTTATAACGAAAAACCAGGATGGACAACAGTAACTATTATCTCTCCAGGAATATTTAGTATTAACTATAGTGGTAATGGATCAGATGGAGGCGTGGTACCTCTGAGACAGATGGGTACAACAGGATTTCCAGTTCAGGTGTATGGCAATACAGGAGACCTTACCCGTGCAGGTTGCACCTTTAACAATTGGAATACAAAACCAGATGGTACAGGAAACAGGTTTGTTCCAAATGATTCATATTCAGGGCCGGATAACATAGTGCTGTATGCTCAGTGGACACACCCTGATTACACAGTTACATTCAATGGCAATGAAGCAGATACAGAGGCCTCTCCTGGAAGCATAACAGTTAAAGCACCTGCAAACACTATGGGTGAATTGCCATCAACACCACCTAAAAAGAATGGCTATTATTTTGCAGGCTGGTATACACAATCTGGTGGAACAGATGATCCATTTGTTGTCGGTTCACAAGTTATAGACAGTATGACAGTTTATGCAAAATGGACTCTGAGGCCTGATTTTACTGTAACTTATGAGGCCCCGGAAGCAACAACTCCTGCTGGTCAGACATCAAAGGTTGTAGTAGCTCCAAAGACTACAGTAGAAGAATTGCCGACTGCACCGAAAAGAACAGGATATAATTTTGGCGGCTGGTATACAGAAAAGGATGGAAAAGGAACACGATTTACAGCAGAAACAACAGTGAATGATAACATTACTGTTTATGCAAAATGGGAATCATATAATTATTCTGTTACCTTTGCCAGCCCTGGAGCAGATACTGCAGCAAATCCGACAAGCATGTCAGTCAAAAGTCCAGCCACTACAGTTGAGGCATTACCATCAGACCCTGTCAAAGATGGCAATGTTTTCGATGGGTGGTATACAGAACCGAATGGAAATGGCGACTTGTTTACAGCAAGTACTTTGGTTGATGGTGATATAACAGTATATGCGAACTGGTCAACATTGTATTCCATAACATATGTTGGGAACAATAATACTGGCGGACAAGCTCCTGAAAGGCAGAGAGGCGAGAATGGAGATATAATAACGCTGCAGAGCCAAGGAAATCTTGAACGTATCGGGTACACTTTCAACGGCTGGAATACCAATGCAGATGGAAGCGGAACTGATTATTCAGCAGGTGCAAATCATACAATAAGCGGCAACCTTGTTTTATATGCTAAATGGACAGCAAATGTATATCAAATCACCTATAAAGACAAAGGTGGCTCAGCATTCAGCGGTGTTCATGGGGACAATCATCCAACATCTCATACTTACGGAAGAAGTACAGCCCTAGTAAACCCAACAAAAGTTGGATATTTGTTTGGTGGCTGGTATAGTAATAGTGCTTGTACAGGAGATGCCCTTATTCAAATAAATACTGATGCCATTACAGAAAATATTACTTTGTATGCTAAGTGGAATGAATACCATTATACAGTTACATTTAACAGTCAAGGCGCGACAACAGGAGCAAGTCCAACAAGAATAGATGTTGATTCTCCAAATACTACAGTAGGTTCATTACCATCTGAACCAATAAAGACAGGATACAGGTTCGGAGGCTGGAACACCAAGGCAGATGGGACAGGAACTGATTATTTAGAAGAAGCAAGCTATAGGGTGAATGGCAATGCTACACTTTATGCCAAGTGGTTACGACTATATACAATCATTTATGACAGCAATGGTGCTACTGGTGGCTTTGCACCTTCAGCTCAGGAATATGTTGGAATAAGTGGTGAAACGATAACCCTGTGTGCTAATACAGGCAATTTAACACGGTCAGGCTATTGGTTTGGAGGTTGGAATACCAAGGCAGATGGAAGTGGTATCAATCGTGTAGAGGGGGCAAGCTATACAATAACTGGTGATGTAACCATGTATGCCAAGTGGTTTAATCCTTATGTTGAGAAGGAAAACTTAGAAGTAGGTGATATAGTACTTCAGAATGGGAAATATGTCTCGTACGCAAACTTCAGTACCTATAGTTCGCAATATATGGCTGTCAGCAGGCCAGCAGGAGTAGTTGCTTATATAGGAATAACTGGAACAGCAGGTACAACTGGCAAGGTATATATGCTGGGGTTGAGTGTAGTCAATCGGCAGTGGGCTCCATATGAAACTACTGGATATACTACCAAATTCAGTACAAGCGGGAAGGCTGGAGAAGGAAACTGGGCGGTTATCCAAACAGCTGATCCAGAAGGAACGGCAGATGCCAGTACAAACTATCCTGCGTTTGAATATGCCAATACCTACAGCATTACAGGGTTTACCAGCGGATGGTTCCTGCCTTCAGAAGGAGAATTAAATATAATGTATACAAACATGCAAACAATAAACAGCAGCATCTCTGCCATAATTAGTGCAGGAGGTTCTGCCACACAAATATGGTTCAATACAAATTCTCCTTACTGGTCTTCGACTCAGTACTCAGGTGCCAATAATAAAGCATACTGTGCACAAAGAAAAAAGCAATATGACAGTTTTGGCGATGACAAGAAAACATATTATTCTATACGAGTTGTCCGGGCTTTGGATGATTGATGTGTGGAGGAGGTAAATGAACAAGAATTGCAAATTCCTATACGAAAAAGCAATAGAGGGGAGACAGGATCTTCATCAGAACTTTAATTACTGGATGAATATGTATGCAATCTTTAATAGTGCTATGTTTGTCGGATTATACACTTTAAAAGCAAGTGAGCATTTTCATTCTTCTTTCTTAGAATTATTGATTATATTGCTAGGTTTTATTGCCGGATGGTTTTGGTATTTTTCCTCTCGAGGTTTTTATAGATGGATTATATCTTGGATTAAAACTGTAAACTACTTTGAAAATGATTTGAATAGTAAAGTCCATTTGTATAGAAGATTTGTCCATACTGAAAACGAGAAAGAAAGTGATATATATGCTTATAATCCCTTTTCTACCCAAAAACTGACGAAAAGATTTACTTTAGCAATTGCTATCGCTTGGAGTATTTTACTCAGTTATTTTTTGTATAAAAAGAATATTTTAAATATCAGTATTCCAGGTTGCTGTAAGAACAATTTTTATGTTGTTTTGACTGGATTAGTTGTTGCTTTCATATTATTAACTGCTTTTTGTAAAGGTAATTTTAGCTGTAGAGAACACTTAGAAAAAAGTCATGTTCATTATAAAGAATAAACCCCGAGATGTAGAATATTGGCAGGGAAATCAAGGAAACTTTCCGCCTGAAAGAGTAAATACTTTTCGGCGTTTTGTGTATTTTGTGTAGTCTGTCCACAAAACCCAAGGCAGGTTATACCAGTAACTGAATGCCAGCAGGAAGCACCCTGTGGCAATGCCCACCCAGGGTATCGCGCTCTCCAGCAACAAGCAAAGCCCTGCCAGACAGCATACTGAACCAAGTTCAGTATGACATTCTGCAAGGAATGTCGCTGACTGGTTGGAAGGGCGATTGCTTGTCTGGACGGGTACGCGTCAGCCAAGGGTGGGTACTGCCACAGGGTGCTTCCTGCTGGCAGCAGATTGCTTGTTATTGTCTGTCTGGGGTTTTGCTGGTCTGCGGAACTTGACATATACCCCCGGCCGACTTAATATTCCAGTATGAGGCGTATCTGGGCTATTTTTCTCCTTATTCTCCTTATTCCGCTGCTTGTGGGCTGTCCTTTTGGGAAGGCGGACCAGCGCGTTGTGCTGTGGACCGACAGGCCGGAGTTTGCCGCCTATGCCCAGGTCTTCAACAGCGCCCAGAACGAGTATGTGGTCGAGGTGGTGTACAAGGAGTCGTCGGCATCGGCTCTGAAAGGTAAAAAGGTTGGCCGCTGGGATGTGGCTGTCGGGCCTTTCCTGAACTCAGTCTCGCTGGGTGACACATTCATGCCTCTGGAGCCGCTTTTCTCCGACGGTACTGTAAGCAAGCTGCGTTTCTACCAGAACGCTCTTGAGAAGGGGGTGCGGAATGGGCATCAGATGCTTCTGCCACTCTCTTTCAATGTCCCTGCATTCATATTCCAGTCTGGCAAAATCAAGCAGGAATTCGATTCTTTTGCCCTCTCGCCAGACAATTTCTCTGCAATCTGCAACGACTTCAACCAAGCCAAATCCAGGCATGCAAAAAGTGCTTTCTCGCCTCTGTGGAATCCCGAATCTCTATTCTTCTTCTCCATCCTTTCGCCGGGTCTATGCAGCCAGTTCGAGGCAGGATCCGAAGTTCGCCAGCAGGATTTGGAGACCGGCCTGAGCCAGATACGGCAGATGATTGAAACCCTGGACGGAGGTCTCAAGGCCGAGTCAGCTTTCCGCGAAAAATATCTCTACAAGAATCCTCTTGAGCTTCTCGATTCCAGTCATATCTTCTTCTGGTATTCCGATGTCGGACGCTTCTACACCATGCCTGCGGACCGGAGGCAGAACCTTGATTTCCGCTACTGCCTGAACAGCGATGAAAAGATCGCAGCCTGCGAGGATATGCTCTGGCTGGGTATCCCGAAGAAGGGTGGGAATACCATGGGAGCAGTTGCCTTCATCAAGTGGCTTATGAACTCCGATGTCCAGCAGGATCTGATTCTCAAGGCACGGGAGATGGATATCCGCTCCTTCGGTCTGGCGGGCGGTTTCTCTGCCATAAAGACAGTGAACTTAGAAGCGTTGCCGCAGATCTATCCTTTTATAACCACCTTTATCCCACAGGAAGAGAACCTTGCTTTCCCCGGCTCCTGTCCCACCGATTGGCATGCCTTCAAGAAGGGGGCAGTGATCCCTTATCTTGTTCAGGAATGCAGTGCCGAAGAGACATCCAGGAAGCTTTGGGAAGTGGCAGAAAGCTGGCGCCGGATGAACGCCGGACAATAAAGCCCCTTTCCTTCTTGTAAATAATATGATATAATTAATAAAATTTTCTTTATAAAGGAATCTAGAATGAAACAGGACAAACGGTACGGAATTGCAGTTCTGGGCTGCGGCACTGTTGGTGGCGGCACAGCTAAAATTCTGGTTGAAGATAATGATTTCTTGAGAAAAAGGACAAATATTCCACTTTTCCTGAAATATATTGTGGATGTCAAATTCGACCATGCCAAGGCACTTGGTCTGCCCGAGAATCTGTACGAGAAGGACTTTGACAAAGTTCTTAAGGATCCCGAGGTAGACATTGTGGTTGAGCTGATCGGAGGCACCACACTGGCAAAGGACTTCATAATCAAGGCACTTAATGCTGGAAAGAATGTTGTTACAGCCAACAAGGCTCTTCTGGCCCACTATGGCAGAGAGCTGTTTGCAGTTGCCCGCAAGAACGGCGTTGTGATCGGATTCGAGGCAAGCTGTGGCGGCGGTATCCCTATTATCCGCGCCCTGTACGATGGCCTTCTGGCCAACAGGAACGAGGCTCTGTTCGGAATTGTGAACGGTACCTGCAACTACATCCTGACCCAGATGACACAGAACGGCAAAACCTATGCAGAAGCCCTGGCAGAGGCTCAGCGGGATGGCCTTGCTGAGGCAAATCCAACTCTGGATGTATCTGGCCTCGATTCTGCCCACAAGCTTGTTATCATGAGCTCCCTTGCTTTCGGCAAGCATGTGAGCCTTGAGTCCACCCCTGTAATCGGTATCGACACTCTTGATCTCTCTGACGTAATGGCAGGCCAGGAGCTTGGCTATACAATCAAGCTTATCGCTATGGCCAAGAAATCTACCGACGGACGGATCTCCACCATCGTATGCCCGGCTTTCATCGACAAGAAACATCCTCTTGCATGGGTTTCCGGTGCTTTCAACGCAGTTAGCGTCTATGGCCACGCTGTGGGCCACACTATGTACTACGGCCGGGGTGCGGGAGCTTCTCCTACAGCATCAGCTGTGACATCTGACATCATCTCTATCCTTTCCGGCGCAACCGAGAAGTTCTTCAACACCTATCCGATCTGGCTGGATAACCTGCCGGACGCAGACATGCTCCCTTACGGGCTGTCTGAGGAGAAGTTCTATATCAGGTTCAATGTGCTGGATAAGCCTGGTGTTCTGGCTAAGGTTACTGCAATCTTTGCAAAGCACAATATCAGCATTGCCAGCGTAGTTCAGAAGAACGAGAAGAAAGAGGAGCACTCGATTCCTATCGTGATCATCACACACTATGCACTGGAAGGGGACATTGCTGACGCCCTTAAGGAGATCAGCTTCCTGGATGAGCTGAGCGGGAATACAGTCTGTATCCGCATAATGGAAGAACATAAAGAAAAATTTTAAACCAAGGTGGGTTAAATGACAGTTACCCAGCGTATAAAAGAAATCTGTTTTAAATACCCGGAGCGACCAGCGCTTCAGGTTAAGGATAACAAAGGGGTTTTCCAGCCCTATCTGTATAAAACATTTTATAAGGATATTTCGGCAGTCGGAGCAGCACTTGCCTCCGGCTGGGTCAGTCGCGGTGACCATATCGGAATAATTTCCGACAACCGGAAAGAATGGATCATCACAGACCTGGCCATACTGGGTATCGGTGCTGTTGATGTTCCGCGTGGTTCCGACTCGACCGAGGGCGAACTGGTACATATCCTTTCACACAGCGAAGCCAAGATGGTCTTTATGGAGACCTTCCGAAAGGCATGTGCGCTTCTGGAGGACAAGGAGCAGCTTCCTCTCCTGGAGAGCCTGGTTATTTTCAATCCTATTACAGATGAAGAATTTGACATACTTTCAGACTATGGTGTGAAAGTTGTCCGATTTGATGACCTCCTGCAGAAGGGAAGGGAGATATTGGAAAGCGATCCCGAGGCCTTTGAGAAGGAGCTGGCTAAGGGAGAGGTCAAAGACCTTGCCACCATCATCTACACCTCTGGTACAACCGGCACTCCGAAAGGGGTGATGCTGAATCACGAGAGCTTCATATTCCAGATCGACAGGATTATCGGAAAGTACCTCATGGTCAAGCCTGGCCATACAATGCTCTCCATGCTTCCTATATGGCATGCATTTGAGAGGACAGTTGAGTATATCGTCTTCTTTGCCGGTGCAAATGTGGCCTACACACAGCCTATTGGTGCTGTGCTGATGAACGATATCCAGAAGACCAGAGCCCAGTGGCTCTCCTCTGTTCCGCGGGTCTGGGACGGTATCCGGAGCGCAGTGATCAGAAACATCAACAAGTCCGGCAAATTCAAGAGAGTTATGTTCTCTGTTGCGCTGGAGGTGGGAATAATGTATCAGAAATCCCTCTCCTGCCTCTTGGGAACCATGCCGCAGTATACAGAAAGCAAGAACCTGCTTGATATAATCATCGGACTTCTCAGCCTGCCTATTCTGTTCCCGCTCTACATCCTGAGCAATATCTTTGTGTTCCGCAGGTTCAAGAAATTTCTGGGCGGCCGCTTTATCGCAGGTATCTCGGGCGGTGGAAGCCTCTCTGGTGCCACACGGCGTTTCTTCAAGGGAATGAGCATAAAGATCCTGGAGGGCTATGGCCTTACCGAGGCTGGTCCTATTCTTTCGGTATGTAAGCAGCGGCGTCCTGTCTACGGCACTGTAGGCCCGATTTTCCCCGATGTTCAGTTCAAGATTGTGGGGCCGAACAATGAGGAGATCACTTCGCCTGGAACCAAGGGGGTCCTGTGGGTAAAGAGCCCCCAGATCATGCAAGGGTACTACAAGCAGGATGAGGCTACCGACAAAGTCCTTAAGGATGGCTGGCTTGATACCGGCGATATCGTTGTATCAACACTGCACCACGAGATAAGGATTGTGGGGCGGGCCAAGGAGACTATTGTGCTTCGGGGCGGCGAGAATATAGAGCCGGTTCCTATAGAGAACGCATGTATGCAGTCTGAGTTTGTGGACCAGATTGTGGTGCTGGGACAGGACCAGAAGTTCATTGCAGCCCTTATTGTCCCTAACTTCAAGAATATTGAGGAGAAGTCCAAGGAGATGGGAATTCCGTACATGGACATGGAGGATCTTCTTGCAAACCCACAGGTCTACAGCATGGTCTATTCCAACATCAACGATATAGTGAGCGCCAAGAACGGATTCAAGAACTACGAGAAGATTTTCCGCATATGCCTTCTCTCAAAGCCTTTTACAGTAGGGGATGAGCTTACCAACACCCAGAAGGTGAAGCGTGACGTGGTGAACCGGAAATATAGGTCCCAGATTGCAAAGCTCTTTAAATGATGATTGATGCTGTTCTTCTGATCTATTCCATATTCATGGTGATTGTCCACCTGGTGATAATCTGCGGGATAGTGCGTGCATGCGCCATCTCCAGAAAACAGCGCCTGGCAGAGCAGAAGGAACAGTTTAAAGTTTCTATAATAATTCCTGCAAAGGATGAGGCAGACAACCTCCCGGCTTTATTCAGCAGTCTTGAGAATGTGATGACTCCAGATGTCCAGGTTATTCTGGCCGACGACCGTTCTGTGGACCAGACCCGGAGTCTTATGGATGAGTTTGCCGCAAAGCACAGCAATGTCAAAGTGATAAAAAATACAGAGCCGCCTAAGCCTGGTATGAATCCTAAGCACAGTATGCTCTCTATTG
>JAGCPA010000001.1 GCA_017642445.1 Spirochaetia bacterium | reverse complement strand
AGAGCAAAGAGCGCATCTGACTCCGGGAACCTTGTTGGCTACAATGGAAATTCCGATACCTGTTGTGCAGATAACAATTCCCTTCTCGCACTCGCCGCTTGCTACAGCCTCAGCTGCTGCTCTTCCAAAGTCAGGATAGTCGCAGGAATTCTTGTCATAAGTTCCGAAATCCTTAACTTCCAGGCCTCTCTCTGCGAGGTGCTTCTTAACTGATTCCTTAAGATCAAATCCGCCGAGATCACTTGCAATAGCTATCATTTTTTCGTACTTCCTTCCCTATAGTATTATAACATTATGGCCTGCGGCCTTCAAAAGCCTATTCATTATTGCCTGGCCGATTCCGCTCTCGTCAAAAGACTCTGAGAACATGATATCAATATTCTCATCATCAAATTCTCTGAGGACTTTAAAGAGCTCGTGAGCGATGGTGGCTTCGTCTTCTCTGTTACCTACGCTCTTTATTACATCGGCGCTGTAGAAGTTCATTGTTGCATCAGTTCCGATGATCCCGACTCTCTTTCCATCTTCCATGGCCTCTTTTGCCTTGGAATTAATGTAGTCCACTACTTCCTTCTGGCTTCCCTGGACTATTGTAAGGCTTCCCTTGGGAGCATAGTGTCTGTATTTCATGCCGGGAGCTTTGGGCTTCTCGGTAGAAGCTGCGTCGATGATGGTCTTATCAATTGTGACCTGCCCCAAAACCTCTTTTAACATATCCTGAGTAATGTAGCCGGGGCGAAGGATCATGGGCTCTTCTGATGTGAGGTCCACGATGGTCGACTCAAGACCTATGCCAACCTGTCCTCCGTCGATGATCATCTCGATCTTGCCGGAGAGGTCCTCTACGCAGTATCTTGCCAGGGTGGGACTTGGGCGTCCCGATGTGTTGGCACTTGGAGCTGCGATGTATCCGCCCGACTGTCTGATAAGCTCTAGAGCAATCTCGTTGTTCAGCATGCGGATCGCAACGGTATCAAGGCCTCCCGTTGTCTCGTGGGGAACCTTGTCGTTCTTGTTCATTATCATTGTAAGGGGACCGGGCCAGTAAGCCTCTGCAAGCTTGTAAGCCGCCTCGGGCACTTCATCGACTATTTTTTCCACATCCTCCATGGTTGCAACGTGGACTATCAGAGGATTGTCGGAAGGTCTCCCCTTTGCTGCGTAGATCTTCTTTGAAGACTCGGGATTTAAGGCATCTCCGCCAAGTCCGTAGACCGTCTCGGTGGGGAAGGCTACAAGCCCGCCTTCTTTTATTATATCTCCGGCCTTTTTCAATATCTCTTTTGCCGCAGCATCTATATTATGTTCATCTATCTTAAAAAGTTCTGTATTCATATTTCTTGTCGGCCACCTATATATGCAGCGATGAGATCCCAGATTTCAGGGGATTCCATGCCAAGTGACCACTCTGCGATTCCTGCAATATTATTGGCTCTCATGGAGTCGATCTTCTGTCCGATGGATGTCTCATCCTCCATCCAGATCTGTACGAGAGTTCCGTCTGAAGTGTATTCTCCGTAATTCTGTCCTGCCTCTGCGTTCCACTGCATGTCGATGTTGTGGTTTGCGATAAACTCCTTGGCAGTCTT
>JAGCPA010000027.1 GCA_017642445.1 Spirochaetia bacterium | reverse complement strand
GAAATGCAGAGCAAGAGTCAGCCTGGTGACTATGGCGGAGGTGTCCCACCCGTTCCCATCCCGAACACGGAAGTTAAGCCCTCCCGCGCCGATGGTACTGTTCAATCGGGAGAGTAGGTCGTTGCCAGGCTTTTTTATTTTTATTGCTTTTCTATTTTAACTTTTCCAGCTGTCAGCTGCATTATCTCGTTTTCAACATCTGCAAACTGCGACTCTTTTACCACAGCATTTATTCTTATGGCCTCTGCAAAGTTCTCGTCTGCAATGCGGACATCATATTTTTTGAGTAAGTATTTTATTGAATCGTAGATATCGTAGCCGATCTGGAAGGTGAACGGAGTCTCTTTTACCAAAGGCTTGGTAGGCAGCTTCTCTATGGCATCCTTTGCGCTCTGGGAGTAGGCTTTTACCAGCCCGCCGGTCCCCAGCAGTGTGCCGCCGAAGTACCGCACAACAGTGCAGAGCACATTGGTTATGCCAGACCCCGAAAGTACGTTCAAAACTGGGCGTCCGGCGGTACCCTTGGGCTCGCCATCGTCACTTAGGCCCATGTTCTGGCTGTTTTTCTCGCCTGTTATAAAGGCCCATACAATATGGCGGGCCCCAGGGTGCTGTTCCCACAGGCGTTTTACGATTTCCTTTGCTTCTTTCTCATCGGAGATGGAGAAACACTGGGCTATGAACCTGGAATGTTTTTCCACCAGCTCGCTGCAGCTTTCTCCTGCCGGGATAAGAAGGGTCTCTTCCATCACTTCTCTTCAGGGCTTGCCTGATCCATGATCTCGTTCACTGCATCCACAAGATCGTTCTGGCAGTTTCCGTAGACAATATTCTGGAAGAACCGGGCAGTGCAGTTGTTGCAGACCATGTAGCAGTCGCTTTTGTTGTTGTTCTTTATCTGTTCCTTGACATAATCAAGAATCTCTTTCTTGCTTTTGTTGCTGAACTGGGGAGCCTTGAGCGCAAGGCACTGCTGGTAGAGCCGCTCGGTGTATGGAACGCTCTCGAACACCTCATCCAGGTCAAGGGCAAGGCTGTCCTCCTCCTGGATTTTTCCAGAGCAGATATCGCAGTAACGGCAGTCATCCGGCCGCTTGAAAGTCTTCCGTGTCTTTTCCCAGATGTTGGTGGAATATGCAATTCTGTCCATATAGTTGTAGAGCAGGATAAGGAATGCTATATCGTTGTCCTTCTGTTCCCGTGCCCACTGGATTATGGTCTTGTCATCTGTAAGTTTTACCTTTGCCGATGCCTTGGCGTTCAGCAGCATCTGTGCCGCATCCAGCTGGCCTGCCAGTACAGCCTTTCCCAGCGCAGTCTGGTTGTCCTGATCCGGTGTGTCGATATTCTTGAATTCTTCTATTCCCTTCTGCAGTGTATCCAGGTTGCCATCTGCGGCAGCTTTTGTAAAATCTGAGACAGTCATATATTCCTCGTCAAAGTCTTTCGGTGAATTTACAGTGGGTTTTCTCAAACCCCATCTTGGAGAAGAAGTCCAGAGCCCGCTCCCTGACATTGTTGCAGGCCACCTCGAAGAACTTGCATCCTCTCTCCTGGGCAATATCCTTGGTGTACCAGTAAAGCATCTCGCCTATACCGTCATCACGGTGCTCGGGCAGTACAAACATCTCGATTATCTCTGCAATCTTGGCTGTGTGGTGTAGCACCCTCTGGATCTGCATTCCCACAAAGGCCACACTCTGGCCGCTCTTCTCGGCAATAAGGTAATAGCAATCAGGATTCTCAAGGTTCTTGAAGAAAATAGAATCGAATTCTTCCCTGGTGGGATTCTCCCCCTCAAGTTTGCATATGAACCGGTAGATAGTTCCGGCATCTGTAGCTGCAGCTCTTCTGATTGTTGTATTACTTGCCATGTGTCTATTCTAATATAACTTTTTTGTGAAGTAAACATATTAATTCATATTTTAAGACATAATCATATAGACAATTAATCGAGAAATTTGATATAATCCTTTTTTATAAGTAAGGAGAAAACTATGCAGTATTTTTGGCTCTTGAGCGGGCTCTATATGGGCTGGTCCCTCGGAGTTAACGACCCGTCTCACATTTTCGGTACAGCATACATAACAAAGATGCTGAAATGGAAAACCATAGCAATTCTGCTCTGTGTTTTTATCATTGTAGGTGCACTTCTTCAGGGAAAAGCAGGACTTGAGAATTTGGGAAGTCTGGCAAAGCAGACCAACCTCTCGGCATTTATCTCTGCGTTCGTGGCAGCAACTACAGTTCTTATCATGGCCGGTAAATTCAGCCTTCCAGCCTCTACATCTCAGGCTATGCTGGGTGCAATCATCGGTATTGCAGTGGTGAATGATGGCTCAAGCTTCACAATGCCACCAAAGGTCTGGAGCATGATGCTCTCTTGGATTCTTACTCCTGGTGGATGTATTATCCTCACATTTATCCTTTATCCTCTCTTCGCAAAGATTTTTAACAAGATGGGAATCGCAGATAAGAATGGAGAGATGAATACAGAAGCAGATAGAGCACATCAGAAAAGATATAACACTATCCTCAACGTAGGTGTAATTTTGGCCGGATGCTACGGCTCATATGCCCTTGGTGCAAACAACCTGGCAAATGTTACAGGTGTCTACTACGGAACACTGCTTAATGCAAACGGTGCTATCTGGCTCGGCGCACTGAGTATCTGTCTTGGAGTTCTCACCTATGGAAAGCAGATCACTGACAAGGTTATGAAGACAGTAGGAAAGGAACTGGTTGAGCTTACAAAGTTCGGATCTTTCCTGGCAGTTATCTCCATGGCTATTGTTATGCAGATCTACGCTGTAGTAGGTATCCCTGTATCCTCTGCAATGGCTCTGGTAGGCGGTACACTGGCAATCGGTATCTATAGAAAACAGATCAACAGAACAAGTATCAAAGCTCTCAGAAGAACCATCCTCGGATGGATTTTCACCCCGATCATGGGATTTGTTCTTTCCTACGGTATTTACTTCGTACTCAAGAACTTCTTCCATTTCTCATAATAACACCCGGGCTGTACTGACAGTCCGGGGATTTTCCCCCTGAAAAACCTAATAAAATCTCATTTTCTGCCGATATTCTATATATGGGAAAACAACCTGCTAGAAAGACACGTTCAACCGGTAAGAAAAGACGCAGAAAGAAATCGAAGTTCCATCTGGGAGCCTCCTTCTGGATTCTTCTGATACTGCTCCTCGGCATCATATTCTACTTGGGCCATGAAAAGCTTGAGAAGGTGATCTCTGAAAGCAAATATTTCAGCAAGCTCAAGCAGGAGGACAAGCCTCTGGTGGTGGAAGATATCGAGTCTCCGGGCAGCAAGTCCGGCTCATCATCCGGCAAGAGCACAGCCAAGAAAGAGGTGCCGAAAGATGACGGCAAGAACACCATAATCAAGATGGGAAATCAGGTTGTCTCTGACGATAAAGACAAGCCGGCTCCGAAGAAGCAGGAGCCGCCCAAGCAGATACAGAGCACATTCAGGGATTCTGCCCTCTACTTTGTGTTCTTCTCTCCAAACGGAGATATAAAACTCAGCAAAATAAACCGGAAGGTACAGGTTACAGGCTCGCCGCTTCAGGCTGTCATGGATGTCCTTCTGGAAGGGGCTACTCCCGACGAGCTTAACCAGGGATATCTGTCGCTTATCCCACCGGGCACAAAGCTCAAGAGCATAAGGGTCAGCGATGGAATTGCCACTATGGACTTTTCTGAGGAATTCATGTTTAATACATTTGGCCCCGAGGGAATGAAGAACCAGCTTAAGCAGATCATCTACACAGCCTCCGAATTCCCTACAGTCAAGGCAGTTCAGTTCCTGATCGACGGCAAGAAGGTTGATTATATCTCCGAAGGCGTAAAGACCAAGGAACCGCTGACTAAAAACTCGTTTTAAGGATTGAGAGATGGGATTCGGTCTTGGAATTATTGTTATACTTATTCTTGTGCTGAGCGGTCTTGCTGACACAATCTGCCGCACTACCTGGAAAAGATTCTACTACACAAGGGGAATCACATTTTTCTCCAAGGATTTTGATTTCCCATATCAGTTCAATATCAAGCGTGTGGATCTTCTCTCCAAGCGCGAGAATGCTGATAAAAAATTCAAGTCTGACATAGAGTTCGCCCCTCTGGCCAAGAATGCAATCGGCTTCTTCGACAGGCCTGGAAAGGGCGGTTTCGGAATCAAGAAGAGATCTTATCTCTCTGTGCTCCATGGTGTCATGGTTTATCGGGACGGCAAGCTGACAGTTGCAGGCATATTCGATTACTTTGCGCTGCTGTTTGTTCCTGCCATGATGATTGCTGTTACAGCTTATGCAGTGCGCCTCTTTAAAGAGGGATATTACATCAACACACTGATTCTTGCCGCTCTTCTAGTGGTGTTTGTTGTCGGATTTGTTGTAGCCCTTAGAAAACAACGTGCCCGATTTATCAAGATAGGGGATATCATGATAGGGATCGGGCAGAAAGAAAAAGAACCTAAAGCCTGATCAGAGAAGTTCGTCCAGCTTTGCTTTCAGTGTCTCGAAGTCGAAATATCCTTCTGAGCGGCTTATTGATTTGCCGTCTTTGAAGATGATCAGAGTAGGTACAGCAGAAACGCTGAATTTCTCGGCGAGGGCAGGGTTCTCATCCACATCCACTTTAACAATGTCATAAGCATCTGAAGCGGCTGCAAGCTTCTCCAGAATAGGATGCAGTTTTGTGCATGGTCCGCACCATGTGGCAAAGAAGTCAATCATCACCAGTGGTTTTGAGCTTCTCAGGATTTCATCAAAGTCTCTATCGTTTGCAAATTTAAGCATATTTTTACCCTCCTCAAGGTCCATCTTATATTATAATACATATTTTCAAATAAGTGAAGTAAAATTTATTATAAGGGTTTTATATTGACAAATACTTTTGCTGTCTATAAAATCACTTGAAGGGAATAGGAGAGGTGGCCGAGCGGTTTAAGGCGGCGGTCTTGAAAACCGTTGATGTGCGAGCATCCGTGGGTTCGAATCCCACCTTCTCCGTGTTTTTCTTGGAGAGATGGCCGAGAGGCCGAAGGCGCTTCCCTGCTAAGGAAGTATACTGGTAACGGTATCGGCGGTTCGAATCCGCCTCTCTCCGTTTTTTTATCCCGTGTGCCCATAGCTCAGCTGGATAGAGTATCAGATTGCGGATCTGAGGGTCGGAGGTTCAAATCCTCTTGGGCATATTTTTTTCACAAACTCCACCCTGTGATAATCGTAAACAAAGCCCAGATAAACAGATGTCTCGATAGATACATATGTACCAGCTTTAAGCCCCTAGTGTCGGCTGGCGGGTACCCTGTAGACAAATGTATGTCACCCTGAACTTGTTTCAGGGCTGACACATTTGTTCCTACAGAGCCCGATGCCTCCACTAGGGCTTACGTTGGAAATTGTGATACACAGGCACCTGCTTTCTGGGCTCTTTTCTTTCGCTATATAAAAGGGTGGGGCTTGCTCTAAATGAGATGAAGGTCCGAAACTTCTGCCCAAGAGGATTTGAACCTATCAGAAGAAATCTTTCAGCTCTAAAGAAAGAGCCTTGGCTATTCTGTTCAGAGTTTCTAATGTTGGGATTTTCTGTTTTGTTTCAATGTAGTAGAGATGGCTATGGGAAATCTCGGCCGCATTGGCAAGTTTTAAAATTGAGAAGCCTTTTTCTATTCTTTTCTGTCGGACTTTATCCAAAACAGCTTCAACTTCCTTATCCATAACTTTTTCTTGACTCTCTATAAAGAGTCTATGTATACTGAGGTATAAAAGCGACTCTCTAAAGAGAGTTATTGCATGAGGTGTGAAATGAAAAAATCATTGATTTTAGTTCTTATACTGAGCTTATTGCTTGCGTTGACTGGATGTAGTGGAGGCGGTGGAGGTGATGATGATCTTCCCCCATATTCAGATGCTCCATATTCAGCTCGTTTGGCAGCCGCTATTACCTGTCAGGCAATTTTAGATATTGCTTACGATATTGAAATTAATGGTCTAATTATTCCTAATGTTGATTATCAAGAAATAAGTGAAGATAATGTTATTTTAACTTTTTCCAATGCTCAAAGAGATAATGTAGTCTTTGATTATTCTACATATACAGTTAATATAACTGGAACTATAAAAGTTAATGACAATAATTCAGTTTACGATATATCAGTTGCAAGATGCGTAGGAACTTTAGAAGTTTACTATTGTTCTTTCTATATGGTTTATAAAAATAACAAAGTAGATGAAGTTATTCTTGATGGCAAAGAATATGATCCCAAGGAATTAAATTGAGTTTATCGATTCACTCAAAAGCCCCGGTTTTCCGGGGCTGTTTTTTTATTTCACGCTCATTTTCACATTCTGAATCATGCTGGCATTCTTGGTATTGTCGGGCTCGCTGCGTTTCATGGTTACGGCGATTTCACCAAGGGCTGGTTGGCTTAAATCAACTGCACCGGTGTAGATAACGTTGCTGCCCTGGAAAAGAGTAGCCTCCAGTTTTATGAAATACTTGCCTGCAGGAACTTTCTTCCCCTGGCTGTCGGTCAGGTCCCATGTAAAGTGCTGAGCACTGGACTTCGGTGTGGCGCCGCTTATGGCATCAAGGTCGCTGTCTGACATCTCTGCTGGTTTTGCGGCAGCTACCCAGTTGTTCAAAGACTGCTCGCGTTTTTTATAACCACGCTTTGCACCAGTGAAGTCTGTGACAAAAATAGTCTTGACCACATCTCCGCTCTCGTTCTCTACCCACAGTGCAAACTGATTTGACGCAAAGCCGCTCATCGCATTGTATTCAAAGTCGACTTCCACATCTGCAAACAGCGCTGCTGCAACAAATAGCATCAATAAAACTAAAATCTTTTTCATTTTTTCCTCCCTCATGGGCAGATCAGGGTACCGAAGTATGGCTTGTCTTCCAGGATATTGCCGATGTTCTCTATATCCTTTCCACCAGCTACAATGACATCAAGAGCAAGCTCTTTTGCCTTCTGTGCGGCGATTGGGTCAAATGGCACGTTCTTTCCTGGCACCCATTCGGTTCCCACCATCTTCTGGAATTCGACCCAGTTCAACTGATCCAAAGGCTTGGCGTCGGGATTCTTTTTCGGGTCGTCAGTATATACTTTTTTGATATTTGAAAGGTTGACCACAGTCTTGCCCCCGAATCGTTCTGCCAGGTAGACAGCGTCGAAGTCGGTGGAGAATCCTGGTTTCCAACCTGCACCCACCAGTACGCGGCCGGTGAATGCAATGTCTGCAGATGGATCTGTAACCACCGGGTCTTTGCAGAGGTCGCCGAATATAGATTTGACCAGCTGTGCATTGAGCCTGGTTGCAGTAATACCGATCCAGTCCTGCACATCGGCCGGAGCATTGGGCTCTATCTCCCGGAATGCCTTCTGATACACTCTTGCAGGAGCGCCTCCGCCGATAACCAGGATCAGCTTCCTCTCCGGATCCTTTGCCAGATAATCTTCCACAAGTGCCTTGAACTTCTTTAAAAATGCTGTATCAACTCCATCCGGAGCTACGATTGAACCGCCTAAAGATAATATTTTAACCATATTGCAATCTCCTTTAATGTCTTTTTTTATCAGCCTTAACCTTCATGTCCAGATGGACCGAGTAGGGGAATGTGTCCTTGATTTCTCTCATGGCAGCCTTGCGTATCTTGCCGATCATCTCGCCGTTGTGTCCTATGAGTATCCGCTTCTGGCTCTCGGTGTCCACTGTAAGGAATGCCCGTACCCACAGCCGCTCCATGCCGTTCTCTTCCTTCATCTCCATATCCTGGATATTCACCCGTATGCAGTGGGGAATCTCGTCCTGGGTCCGGTTTATCACCTTCTCTCTGATTATCTCGCTTATGCGGAAGTCCACCTCCTGGTCGGTGTAGTACTCCTCTGGGTACATCATAGGGCCTTCGGGAGCGGCGTCAAACAGGGCCTTCAGCAGCTCCTGGGTTCCATCGCCAGTCCGGGCAGAGATAGAGAAGATATGTGATTCCGGTATGTTTAGTGCTTTTTGGAAGAAATCGCGTCTTTCTGCAATTGCCTTGGCAGCATCCTCATCCTGTTCTTCGGTCAGGATGTCGCACTTGTTCAGGGCTACAAAAAGAGGGCGCTGGGTCTTGGTCACTATGCCGGCCAGTATCTCCTCCTCCTTTCCTGGGGAGCGGGTCATGTCTGTGACATAGAGGATGAGGTCGGAATCGTCCAGGGCCGACAGGGTTATCTCCTGAAGCTCCAGGTTCGATTTCTTGTCGCTGTCGTAGTAGCCCGGGGTGTCCAGGAATACGAACTGACCCCCCGGTGATGTGTATATGCCCCGTATCTTGTTCTTTGTGGTCTGGGGTGTCCGTGATACTATTGCCACCTTATGGCCGCATATTGTGTTGACCAGTGTGGACTTGCCTGCAGATGGCCGTCCTGCCACTGTAATAAAAGCTGATTTCATCATTCACAGAATAATGGGAATCATAAGAAAATGCAAGAATAAAAAAAGGCCGCCTTTTCAGGCAGCCCTTGGTGATATCGCAATGGGGGATGCGATATCAGTTGATTTTGATGGTCTTCGGCATAGCCTTTTCCATCTTTGGAACTTCCAGTTTCAGCAGGCCGTTCTCGAATGTTGCTTTGATCTTCTCTGAGTCAACATTGTCTGGCAGTGTGAAGGATCTTGAGAATTTCTCATACCGCTCGCTCATGATGTAGTGGGTCTTTGAGTCCTTCTGCTCCTCTGTTGCCTTCTTCTCGGCCTTCAGGGTCAGATGGTTCTTATCAATCTTGACTTCAAGCTCATCTTCCTTGAAGCCTGGGAATTCTGTCTCGAATACATATTCAGTAGGTGTCTCCTTGATGTCGGTCAATGGAGTTCTTGAGCTTCCTGCATGCTCAACCGGTGCAAAGAAGTCGTCGAAGAATGTGTCCCAGAATGGAACTGCTGTTTTGTTCATTGGTCTAAGTGTCATTGTGTTTGTCATATCTGTACCCTCCAAATGGTATTTCAATTTTTGTTTTCACTGACTATGTTGCAATATGCGTGCCAAATTAAGAAAAAAGTTTCAAAAAGTTTATAAATTGTTATGTAATAAGGAAATCTTTATGCAAGGCATGTGTCACTCTGAAACAAGTCCTGAGTGACGACGAGGTGGCTATATGGGTAATTTTGACACAGTAGGTGTTTTGGTCGATGTAGTGGGTCAAAATGACGCAAGAGCTGATATCAGGAGTGGGTATAGCGGGTCGTCTGTCCGAAGGCGGTCAGTTTTCCATCCTTTATAGTGGATATGGCACCATGGCCGCAGCAGATATAGAAAGGCCTGTCGCTCTTGGCAGTCAGGTCGGCTGCTATCTCCAGAAGGTCTTTCCGCTCCTTCCGGGCCAGGTCGCTGTCCACGTTCACCGATGTCATGAAGAGGTCTGCCAGCTGGTTGTACTTGGTCCGCTCAGGGGAGATGCTCTTCAGGTTCAGGCAGCTGTCCACAGTAAAGAAAAGTCCTGCTTCCTCGTTGAGCATGAATAGCTGTCCGTACTGATGGCCGCCGTGGCTTTCAAGCACAGTGAATTTGTAGCCGCATGCCTCAAGAGAGCCGAACACTGGGAAAGCCCCCACTTTATCCTTGTCAGAGCTCTGGAACTTCCGGTATGAATCGGGTGGCAGCCATTTGGAGAATGTACCTATCATGGTGGTGTAGATCTGCTCCAGCTTTGAGCCCTCTGTCACCGACTTGTAGGCCCGGTTCCCGTTCCGTATCAGGTCTATGGTGCCAGGATGGGAGTATGGTGTCATGCCGATATAGCCTGCCCCTCCGCAGTGGTCTGCATCGCCGTGGGAGATGAACAGAGTCTTCTTCTTGTCATCCTGCCAGAGGCCGAAATGGCGGCACATCCGCATTATGTCATCGTGATAGATGCCGTATCCAGTGTCTATCATCAGCGATTCTGTTGCGTTCTCAAGAATGTATACGTTGCCTCCGCATGGAAGCTGGAAGCAGTGGAGCGATGTGTCTCTCTTGAGCTGCAGCACCTGATAGTCTGCATAGAACTTATCGCCTATGGTGTTGTTCAGAGTCTCGCCGTTCTCGTAAATCTTCATGAAGATATCTTCTGGGTCGTAGCCCAGCTTCTTGAGCTCGAAAGCGATGCTGTTTATGTCGGCCAGGAAGCTGAGTACAAAGTGATCCCCCTGGTCGTGGGTGAACTTCCTGATCCGGTTGGCATAAGTTATATAGAAGATAGTGTTGTCCAGATCCTCGTTGTTCGGGGTGTACTCCACTATGTCGATGGCGTAGCTTGTCTTGAGGTAATCAAGGAATGCCTTCACGCTCTGGCTCTCCACAGCATTCAGCATAAGCACCAGGATATCCTCTTTCTTGGCCTCCTGTGCGTCGAACTCCATAAGGGTGATGATTACCCCCGCATCGTCGGCATGGGTGAGAATCTCGGAGATAACCCTTGCTTTCTGTGGCAGATGGATCTTTATCTTGATGAAAAGCGGCTCCTGCACCGAAGAGAGAATGTGGTCGGACTGGATGAGGGCAGTCATGAGCTCGCTTGAGAAGTTTGCGATCTCGAAGAATGCGATGCTTGAGTCGATCCGGCTGTTGTAGAGCACTTTCCTGACAATGCCGTTATGCTCGTTTATGACCGAAATGATCCTGCGTATATCGCTGCTCTCTTTTATCTTTGCTGCAAACGAAAAATTCTTTGCACCCAATTTGTTACCTCCTGTCAATAAGTTCCTGCGCTTTCTTCACAGCCTCGACACCGTTTGCAGAGTAGTGCGCCCCTATGGACTGGGCCCAGTCTTCGGTGACCACAGCACCACCCACCATAAATGCAGCCTTGATGGCCGACAGCTTGGCCTGCTCTATCACTTCGGGCATTCTGATCATTGTGGTGGTCATAAGGGCTGAGAGTGCGATGATATCCGGCTTCTCTTTTTCAGCAACCTCGATGATCTTTGATGCCTTCACATCCTTTCCAAGGTCTATAACCTCAAAGCCGTAGTTCCGCAGCATCAGGATGACAATATTCTTTCCTATGTCGTGGATGTCCCCCTCCACTGTGGCAAATAGAATCTTTCCTTTCTTCTCCCGGTTTGCGGAATTGAGGAGCGGCTCCAGCACGGTGAATCCCATCTTCATAGTCTCGGCGCTGGCGATAAGCTGTGGCAGAAAGTACTCCTTCTTCTCGTACAGGTCGCCTACATGGACAATAGCTGGAATCATCATATTCTCAAGTATATCTGCCGGTTTGAACCCGCTGTTCAGGGCAGCCTTAACTGCCAGCTTTATATCCTCTCGGATGCCGTTCACAATGCCGTTTCTGACAGCCTGATCCGGGCTTTCTGCAGCCTTAGCCGGGGAGGCTGGAGTAGAGGTTTTGTTTGCGAATGAGGTTATATAGTTGGTGCCGTCCGGGTCGGTTCCGGAAAGGAGATCCGATGCCAGCTTGATGTTTGTCAGCACCTCCTCCATCGGGTTTGCGATTACATGGGTAAGGCCGGCCTGTGTGGCCATGGCCAGGAAGGCGGCGTTGGCCCACTTGCGTTCCGGCAGTCCGAAGGAGATGTTGGAAAGGCCGATTACAGAGCCGAACCCTTCCTGGGCGGCCCACTTTATAGTCTTAAGTGTTTCAGCCGGCGCCTTCTGGTTGGCCGATACAGTCATGGCCAGGCCGTCTATAAGTATGTCGCACTTTTTAAAGCCGTATTTCTCGGCCTTTGCGTAGATATTCCTGATCACTTCTATCCGCTCCTCGGCAGTGGCCGGAATCTGGTTTCCCAGGATAGGGAGCAGGATGAACATGGCTCCATATTTTGCAGCCGCAGGAAGAAGCTTCTCCAGCCTTGGACTTTCTCCTGATATTGAGTTGAGCAGAGGGCGGCCAGGGTAGAACCGCATAGCCTTTTCTGCCGCCTCTGGATTGGTTGTGTCGATGGAGAGGGGGAGGCTGGTCTGTGGAGTCAGCAGGGAGATGATCTTGAGAAGTGTCTCCTCCTCGTTGATTCCAGGCATACCTGCGTTCACATCCAGTATGGCCGCCCCGGTGCTCTTCTGTTCCCGGGCAAAGGTCTGCACTGTGGTGAATACTCCCTCTTTAAGCTCTGCCTGGAGCTTTTTCTTACCGGTAGGGTTGATCCGCTCACCGATTATACGCACCGGGCTGCCGGCTAAAGTTATCACTGCCTCACGGGCACTTGAGAGGGCGGCGTAATCCGCCTTGTCCGCCGGCCGTGGGCTGCAGGGGGCCATATTGTATGCCAGCTCCTTGATATGGTCCGGCGAGGTGCCACAGCAGCCTCCCAT
>JAGCPA010000026.1 GCA_017642445.1 Spirochaetia bacterium | reverse complement strand
TGAGACTCTGGAGGAGATCGATATTCTGGTCCGGGAGGAGATTCTCTCATTCCTAAGGTCCAGCGGCAAGACAATCCTGATCCTGACTGCAAAGATGCTGGATGTGTATAAAAAATATGCCGATACTTTCTTCATCTTCTCCGACGGCACCCTGAAGCAGTTCCCGGATGGAGACAGCCCTGAATTTGCAGATGCTGTAAGAAATGGAGGCTTTGTCCTGGACGGGGCGATGCCAGATGAGAATGCAATCAAAGCCCTGGAAAATATAACTTTTCAAAATCCAGTTTTAAAAGTTGAAAACCTGCATTTCTCATACCCCGATTCCGACTTCTCTATGGACGTAGAGAGCTTTGACCTTGAGCAGGGAAAAACCACTGCTGTCATCGGGACCAACGGCTGCGGGAAATCGACCTTGTCCCATATCATAGCCGGGCTTCTGACACCAGATTCAGGCAGGGTGCTGCTGGAGGGGAAAGAGGCTTCATCAGAAAAGCTCAACCGCAGCTGCTCATACCTTTTCCAGAACCCAGACTATCAGCTTTTCCTCTCCACCGCACGGGCCGAGCTGGAATATGGCCTCAAGCTCCAGAAGCTGCCACAGGAGCAGATTGACGCGAAAGTGCAGGAAGCTATAGAAGTATTTGATATAGAGACTCCCGATGCGCCGCCTGTCCTTATGAGCTATGGACAGAGGAAAAAGCTGCAGGCCGCCATCTACTGGCTTCTGAACAAGAAAATCGTGATAATAGACGAGGCTGATTCAGGCATCTCCTCCAAGGAATACCGACAGATTATAGAGGCTTTCAGGAAGTCACCTGCCAACCCGGCAATACTTATCATCACTCACGACATACAGCTTGCGGCCCTTGAGGCAGACCGCATATTCAGGATGGGAGCGCTATGAAAAAATCATTCCTCTACCAGGCCGACCCCCGCTTGAAGCTTATTCTCATGCTCATTTATACAGCCGCCTTCTTCTGTCCGATATCAGCTGTCCGGTATGGACTTCTCCTTGTCCCTGTGGTTGCAGCCGGGTTCATCACCTGCGGCTGGAAGCCTTTCCTGTCAGTGTTCAAGCTTATACTGCCCCTTCTGATACTGACCGCACTTGTAACTCCATTCTTCTCAGGGCTCCACGAGACAGTGCGCATCATGATACGCTTTGTCGGGATAACAGCCCTCTTCTTCCTCTATTTCAAGACCACCGACCCGGACGAGTTCATCCAGACACTCCGCTTCTTCGGAATGCCATACCGCCTTGCCCTGGTAATATCAATATCCACCAGCTACATCCCTCTGCTCCTGGATACCTACCATGATGCAGAATCGGCCCACAAACTGCGCTACACAGAAAACTGCCCTGCTGTAAGCAGATGGAATTTCATAGCACGGTTCCGTTCAATCCTGCCTGTCCTGGCATCTGTCCTTATCCAGGCAATAAAAAATATCCCTATTCTGGCCATGGCTTTGGAGATAAGGGGTGTCGGAAAGACAAAACCCACTGTTTTCAGGCCTATCCAGTGCAAAACTCCTCTATATAAACAATTTTTATTGTATTTTATCCCAATTACTGTTATAATTATTGTATTGGTGATTTATGCAGCTTAATTTTTCTATTCCTGGCGATGATATGGATCTGGCTGGAATTGCATCCAGCACTTTAAAGAAGAAACTCCAGCAGATCGGTGTTGATAACTCTGTCATAAAGCGGACAGTAGTAGCCCTTTATGAGGCAGAGATCAACATGGTGATCCATGGCGGCGGAGGCGATATCACAATAAATGTGACCCCTACCGAGATTCAGTGCGAGCTGGTTGACCATGGCCCAGGTATTGCAGATGTGAACCTTGCTATGCAGGAGGGATACTCCACAGCAACCGATGCTATCCGGGAGATGGGATTCGGTGCCGGCATGGGACTGCCGAACATCCAGAGAAACTCCGACCACATGGAGATTCATACTGTCCCGGGCGAGGGAACTACTGTCAAGATAATGATAAAAATAGGATGACAGAATGAGCGAAGAGTACTTACATTCCGTAACACTGGATAAAGATCTCTGCAAAGGGTGCACAAACTGTATCTCCCACTGTCCTACCGAGGCTATCCGGGTACGCGACGGAAAGGCTATGATCATCTCCAACCGGTGCATCGACTGCGGCCAGTGCATCAGGACCTGTCCTTCCCATGCCAAGAAAGCTGTCAGCGACCCTCTCGACATGCTCAACAAATACACATTCAAGGTGGCGCTGCCTGCACCAAGCTTCTATGCTCAGTTCAAGAATGTTCCTATCGATACAGTCCTGACTGCTCTTAAAAAAATCGGCTTTGATGATGTGTACGAGGTGGCCAGCGCTGCCGAGATCGCATCGATTGCAACAGCTGAGCTGCTGGAGAAAGTAAAGTCTCCGCGCCCGATGATATCCTCATCCTGCCCTGCAGTGGTACGGCTTATCCAGGTGCGGTTCCCAAGCCTTATAGAGCATGTAATCAAGATCCAGACTCCTATGGAGATAGCGGCAAGAATAGTAAAGAACCAGATTTATCCCGACAAGCGGGGCCTGGGTGTATTCTTCATCTCTCCATGTCCGGCAAAAGTGACCAGTGTTAGGGTGCCGTTAGGAAACGAGAAGTCCGAGGTGGACGGTGTTATCGCCCAGAAGGATATCTACCCTGCGCTGCGCAAGATAATAAAGACTATCGACAAGCCGGAGCACCTTTCCAAGGCTTCCAGCCTGGGAATAAGATGGGGCCACAGCGACGGCGAGAGCGAGGCTGTCAACTCCAAGAAAAGTATCTCTGTAGATGGCATTGACCACGTAATCAGAGTTCTTGAGCAGATAGAGAGCGAGGACTTCCACCATATCGAGTTCATCGAGGCAATGGCCTGCCCAGGAGGCTGTGTAGGCGGTACCCTGACTGTGGAGAACCCGTTCATTGCCCGCTCAAGGCTGAAGCGGTACAGCATGGCCTGCGAGAACCGTGGAATCAAGGACTCAGACCAGCTTACCGAATTCGATATCTCATGGACCAAGGAGATATATTCCCACCCTGTGCTCAAGCTCAGCGAGAATATGTCCGAGGCCATCAAGATGATGGATGAGATTGAGAAGATAGATGCCGAGCTTCCAGGCCTTGACTGCGGAAGCTGCGGTGCCCCGACATGTCATTCACTGGCCGAGGATATTGTGACAGGAAAGGCACAGAAAACTGACTGTATCTTCATTCTGCGTGATGAGATAAAGAAAGTGGCCGGGCAGATGGCAGAGCTTGAGAGGCGGATGCCTCAGACACGGAACTTCGACAAGAGATAATCACTCTGTCTCTCTTTTCTTGAATTCTTCGTAAGCAATATGGGCTGCATGCTGTTCTGCAGTCTTTTTGTTCTTCCCCTCGCCGGGTCCGAAAATCTCGTCTTTGATTATTACCTCAACAAGGAAAGTCTTATCATGGTCAGGACCGGTCTTCTTGACCAGCTTGTACTTTGGACAGGTCTTATATGTCTTCTGGACATATTCCTGCAGCAGTGTCTTATAATCCTGCTCATGCCTGTTCTCCAGCACGCTCATTATCTCCGGAACCAGGTAGCTTAGCACAAGATCCTGCACCGGCTTGAAACCGGAGTCCAGGTAGTAGGCGCCGATAAGAGCCTCCATGCAGTCGGCCAGTATAGCCTTCTTGGTACGGCCGCCGGAATACTCCTCTCCTTTCCCGATAAGGATGAAGTTATCTATGCGGATAGTTTTTGCAATCTTGCTCAATGTGTTTTCGCTCACCACAAAGGATTTGATCCGGGCCATATCACCTTCGGCCTTGTCCTTGAGGTGCAGATAAAGGTATTCGCTGGTTATCAGTCCCAGCACAGAATCGCCCAGAAACTCAAGCTTCTCGTTGTTGTCGATATCCTCTGAGCTTTCGTTCACATATGAGCGGTGGCAGAATGCAAGGTTGAGTAAATCCAGGTTTATGAAATCAAGTCCAACCTGGCTCTGAAATAGCAAAAGCTCCCTTTTTCTCTTGGAATCGATCCGGGGAGCTTTTACAGCAATTTTCTTCTGAAAATTAAACACGGAAAAACTTATTTTGCAACTGATTTAATAAATTCTACAGCGTTACCTACTGTCTCAAATTCGTTGGCTTTCTCGTCTGGAATCTGGATTCCCATCTCCTCCTCAAGGGCATAGATGAGCTCGTAGGTGTCAAGGCTGTCAGCTCCCAGATCCTGGCGGAAGGAAGCTTCCATTGTAATTTTATCCTCTTCGATATCAAGCTTTTCAGCAATGATTTTCTTTACTTTTTCAAATACTTCGTCCATGCTGTGCTCCTTATGCCATCTCTTCTACGTCAATATACTGTTTGCCTTTGTAGAAACCACATTTTGGACAAACCTGATGCCGTGCCACCTTGTTTCCACAGGTTGGACATTCTGTCAAAGCTGGGCTCTCCAGCCGCATGTTTATTGCTTCTCTTCTTCTACTTCTTGCTTTTGAAGGCTTTCTTTTAGGTACAGCCATTTCATTTACCTCTTATAATAAAAAAAATAAAATTCATAATAATAATTATGCAGAATATACTTTAAAGGAAATGGGGATAGATTGTCAAGAACCCCTGTTAAATTTTGCCTTGAGGGCCTCTTCCACCAGGGGAGGAACCATTTTCGAGATATTTCCGCCGAAATAGGCCAGATCTTTTATGGCAGAGGACTTCAAAAGTGAGTATTTTGAGTCGGTAGGCATAAAGAGGGTCTCAATTCTGTGGTCCAGACCGCGGTTCATCAGGGAAAGCTCAAACTCGTATGCAAAGTCGTTGAGAGAGCGGACTCCACGGATGATCAGGAAGGTGTTTATCTTCTTGGCAAAGTCTACAATCAGCTTGTCCCATACAGAAATATGGACATTGTTGTAGTGGGCAGTGAGCTTCTCCATCATGTCGAAGCGCTCCTCCACCGAGAACATATATTTTTTCTGAGGATTGACAGAGATTACTACCTCAACCTTGCCGAAAAGCTTGGTGGCCCGGTCTATTACGTTGAGATGTCCGTTGGTGACAGGATCGAAGGATCCTGGGAATATTACTTTCTGCATAGCGTATGGATAGTAACAGATTTAAAGGGCCTCGTCAATTGCTAAAAACCACGCTGCCAGTTGCCGCGGGTTATTGCCCCGGCTGCTGCCTTGGCTTTTTCGGACAGGCTCCGGTCTCCATTGAAGCATTCAAATATGGTCAGCTTGTCCTCCTGGCTTAAGTGCATGAAGGGGAGAGCCCTGAAATCAAGGAGGAAGCTGTCGGCATCCACCTGGCTCACCGCCTCCGGGATATAGAGGAGGGCATCGTTGAACACCCGGTTTATGTAACCTGGGCTTTTTACTATGTGGAATGGTATCTCTTTCTCGTCGTAGAATGTCTCGTATCCGCTGCAGGCCCTGCAGGAGGCGCTGAACCGGTTCCGGCCGCTGCGGCAACGTCCTGCAGAGGCCAGGAGGCACTGCCGGGTGGTCATCATGGTTATAGGGCCGAACACCTGCAGGAAAAGCCTGAACCCGGCAGGGGCTGAGATCTGCGAAAGCTGATCCCGGTTCAGCTCGGGCGAGAGGAATGCGCCACAGGCGTGAGCCAGCTCCTGATAGGCTTTCAATGTATAACTGTTGGAGCTGTTGAGCATAGGACCGGCAATCCAGTCAATGCCCCGGCGCTCTGCCTCAAGCCCCAGCCCCACATTGTCAGAGACTAAAAGCTCAGGATTTGTCTCCAGCATCGCCATGTAGTCTGGCACAGCGGAATCCTCAACAAAAGCTGGAATCCATGGGTATATATTTTTCTCAAGCTTGATCTTAGAACCAGGGAACCATTCTGCAAAGACATTGCTGCACCGGGCTGAAAAAAGCTGTGCATCCTCCTCAGTGGAGACCAGCACTGCCAGCGACTTTTCCATGTGGGGCTGGTATGCCAGGTGGGGCACCTGTGGCGCCGGCGCTGTGGCAAACAGGGCCTCCAAAGCAGAGCGCCGCATATGGTTAAGCTCCTTTACAGGCAGAAACAGAGGCTCCTCAAGGCCATGGCAGGTCAGATTGCCCAGGGTTCAGAGCATGTCACCGGTCTTCTGGAACTGGGTTCGGATACCTTCTTCCGAAAGACCCCT
>JAGCPA010000025.1 GCA_017642445.1 Spirochaetia bacterium | reverse complement strand
TGTCCCGGATCCCCTGTCCTGATCGGCAGAGAGAGGCTTAAAAGCAAGCAGATCCGCGGTATCCTGATCAACAACAAGATTGCAAATGTCTGCATGAAGACAGGAGTTGAGGACTCCATCAGCCTGCTCGAGACTCTTGCTGCATCTGCCGGCGGAAAGGTGGAGGAATACTTCCCTTGCTCCACCGGTATAATAGGATGGCGGCTCCCGATAAAAGCTATGAAGGCCAAAATTCCAGGCCTGGTCTCTTCCCTTGAAGGGGGTACAGGTGTCAAGCTGGCCAAGGGTATAATGACCACCGACGCATTCCCTAAGCTCCGCTCCATAAAGGTGGGCAAGGGGCGCATAGTTGCGGTTGCCAAAGGGGCCGGCATGATAGAGCCGAATATGGCCACCATGCTCTCATACATCCTCACTGATATCTCAATGGGCAAAAGCTTCCTGCAGAAGTGCCTTAAAAGGGTTGCAGACCAGACCTACAACTGCATATCGGTGGACAGCGACCAGAGCACCAGCGACTCTGTGATACTGCTCAGCTCCGGCTGCAAGCCTGCAGTGGAAGAGAAGGTGTTCGAGGCTGCACTGCTCAAATTATGCACCGAGCTGGCCGAAGATATTGTCCGCAATGCGGAAGGAAGCGGCCATGTCATAAAAGTTGAGGTCACAGGAGCCCAGAGCGATGCCCTTGCGAAGGCTGTGGGCAAGGCTGTGATCAACTCGCCGCTGGTGACCACCGCAGTGTTCGGAAACGACCCCAACGTGGGCCGTCTTGTCTCCTGTGTAGGCGATTTCATGGGTATAAACAACTTGCCTTTTGACAAGGATCAGATGAGCATCTGGCTCGGAAAGGAGCTGGTGTTTGACAGAGGCTCTTTCTGCATCGACCGCCGCAAGGAGGAGAAGCTCTCCAAATATATGAAGGAGAGATCCTTTGACTCAGACCACAAGAGCTATCCGGAGCACAACCTGACCGTGGATGTGTTCTACCGGCTGTCTGATAAAGGAAAGGGGTGTGCTGTCGTGAAAGGGACAGACCTCTCCTATGCCTATGTGAAGGAAAATGCAGACTACAGATCCTAAGAAAAAAAGCTTCGGCGATATCTTTGCGCAGTGGGAAAAATCGGCTGCCTCAAAAAATGTCAGACCCGAGCCCAGGGATGAGGAATATGAGACACAACAGCATTCAGTAAGCGCAAAAAAACTCCCTGTGGACGGCACTCTGGATCTTCATGGGCTTACAGCTGCCGAGGCAGAAAGCAGGCTTGGCAGTTTCTTTGCAAAGGCCCGCAAAGCAGGCTGGAAGAAAGTGCTTATAATCCATGGGAAAGGGATTCACTCAAAAGAGGAGCCTGTCCTTAAAAAAGTTGTGATGGATTTTATAAACAGCTCTCCTATCGCCGGATCACATGGAATTCCCGGAGCTGCTGAGGGAGGCTCTGGAGCTGTCTGGGTTGCAGTCAAAAAATGATTATTTTTCCCGGAAGATGATTCTTCCTCTGGTCAGGTCGTATGGGGAAAGAGCTATCTTAACCTTGTCGCCAGGAACAATACGGATATAAAATTTTCTCATCTTTCCTGACAGATGTGCCAGAATTATGTGTCCGTTCTTCAGTTCCACCTTGAACATGGTGTTTGGCAGCGCCTCTTTGACAATGCCTTCTATCTCTATCGCTTCTTCCTTTGCCAAATGATTTCCCCTTTTTAGAAATATATTTTATTTATATTAAGAATGTTTTTCTTTGTCAACGATTCAGCACATTCTCGATATCAGTTTTAATCTTCTCTGTGATTTTTCTTGCAGCTATAGGAGCAGGTAGATCCGCATAATCCTCTGGATTCACCTCTGGGAGCGGTGTGAGTGTGTAGATGAATTTCTCCTTCGGATTGTATGAGAGCATAGGATCGTGCTTTCTAAGACCATACTTGTCTGTACCGCCGATTGCCACCGGAACCAAGCTGCAGCCCGATGAGAGGGCCATGTGGGCAGCTCCCCGCTGGAAGTGATGCACACCGTCTGCCTTGGTGCGGCTCCCTTCCGGGAAGATTATGAGGCAGTTCCCTTCTTTGAGTGACTTGGTGCATTCCCCTGTCAGATGGTCGAAATCCAGAGAGTTGGATATATATAAAGTGTTCACTATGCCGCTTATCACATTATGGTGGCCTAATGACGCCTTGATTATGCAGTCGGCGTTGGGAATTACAGAGAGAAGCATCACAACATCCAGAAGCGACGGATGGTTTGCCACAATTATTTTGCCCGAAAGATGGCTTAAGTATTCCTTGTTCTCCACCTTGAGCTCAAAGCCCCCGATTAAAGTTCCAAGCCCTACAAAAAACTTCTGGGTATAGCACATAGCCTTCCGGGACCTGCGCTTGAAAGCCTGGTTGGAGGGAGAGAAAAGGCGGATGGTGGGGAACACCACGGTGATAAGCACAATGCTTCCCAAACCGAACATGAAGAAGAGGAAAAGCTTTACAAGGATGCGGTACCAGAGGATCAGCTTAGACACAGGATGCCTCCGGCTTAAGCGCCTGAATCAATTCTTTTAGGCTGGCATAAGGAACTGCCTGACTGATATCTGCAGCCTCTGGATAAAGCTGTATCGGAACGCTTTTTCCCATCTGCTTAGAAGAGAGGACAAAGGCTGCGGCATAGGGTGGAATCTTATCCTCCGGCCCGGCAACTGCGTTGTACTCCTCTGGCAAAAGCTGGTCTGCAAACACCAGAATCACAGATTCTGTCTCTCCAGCCATGATGGG
>JAGCPA010000024.1 GCA_017642445.1 Spirochaetia bacterium | reverse complement strand
CTACATGCCTTATGCACGGCAGAACAAATATCCGGCTATCTCCATTGAGATTGACGGCAACCAGCTGCCGCCGAACATCATCAACAAGCTGAACATCTTCATGCTCAATGTCATCAGGTACAAAGAGAATCCGGGTGTGGCAGAGCTGATTGATTACGAGGATGAGAAGTAAAAAGCTTTTAATACTGCTGGTTCTCTGCCTGGCTTTATTTGTCTCTGCCCAGGCAGAGCCGGTGGTAAGTTATCTTGGTCCGCAGGGCACCTATTCCCAGGAAGCCAGCCAGGTTTTCTTCGATAAGCAGGGAACATTCATTCCATTTGAAAGTGTAAGCAAGGCAGTTCAGGCTCTGGTTGAGGGGAAATGCGATTATGCGGTGATTCCCCAGGAGAATACAATAGGCGGCGCTGTCCTTGATTATGTTGATGTGCTTATTGCCAACAAGGAGGTCTTTGTCTGCGGCGAGGTTGAGCTTCTCATAAGCCAGAACCTCCTGGCTCTTCCCAGTACAAAGCTTAGTGATATTAAAGAAGTTTTCTCCCATAAGCAGGGCATCATCCAGGGGCGGGAATGGCTTAAAAAGAACATTCCTGGTGCAAAGGTGACCGAAGTATCAAGCACAGCGGAAGGGGCACGGCTGGTTTCAGAAAAGAAGGATCCAGCTTATGCGGCCATTTCCTCTGCAGCCTGTGCTGATGTGTACGGGCTTGAGATCCTTGCCCCCGGTATCCAGAGCAGCAATAAGAACAAGACCCGCTTCTATGTGCTTTCCCTTAATACACCGGCAGAAGAACAAGCACAGAGGCTTGCTTTCATAGCTACAGGCAAAGCAGACAATCTCCCGGCGCTTATGTCAGAGATGAAAAAGAAGAAAATGACTCTGGTTGCAATCCATGACCGTCCAAGAAAGACAGAGCTTGGCGAATACTATTATCTTATTGAATGTGCCGGCTCTTATAAAAGCTATCAGAAGCTGACTGGAAAAAGCGGTTTTGAGTTCCGCTACCTGGGCAGCTTTGATGTGCGTTAACTTTTCACCTGTTCTTCTTTCTCAGATACAAAGCAGGCTACCAGCCCGTAGATAAGTGTGGGGCGGATCCAGATTTCTACAAGCAGATAGTTGGTATATTCATTGATAGGATTGTGGTAAATAACATAGTTGTATATTCCGGCAATCAATGAGTCAATGATGAAAAGCATCCACAGGTTGCGTTTGGTGTAACTTTTCCAGTCCTTGCGGGCATAGAAGAAAGTGAGCATAAGGAGCAGCAGCACCGACAGCGTAAGGCAGACTAAATGGAGAGGGTAACTTTCCAGCGGTGGTGGAAACAGGATGTCCCTCAGGAGCACTGTAATGCCGACAAATATCGAGCTCCAGTAGTTGAAATGCTGGCTCTCCAGATGCTTGAAGAAGTACATCGCCATTAAAAGGGAAAGTCCAGCATTGTCGGCTTTTTCTTTTATATTCTTGAAGTTCGCTGTCAGCTTGTCGGTGTCGATGATGTAGCAAGGTGTTTTGACTTTAAAATCAAAAGTCATTTAATATCCAGCCCTTCTTTTCTGATGCACTCAACATCTGGAATACCATAAAGTTTAGTAGTCAAGGCTTTTGCATACTGGAAACCGAAGTCAAGGTCTCCTATGAATCCGCCGGAAGTAGTCACGTAGTAGAACTTCTTTGCCTTGCAAAGCCCCTGAGGATAGCCCTCCGGTGTGTAGCGGAATGTGATGCCGCATACTGATGTAGCCTCGAAGTAAAGCTTTACCAGAGCAGGGAAGGAAAGGTCCCAGTAGGGGGCAGCCATAACTATGATATCTGCTTCTGCAAACTGTTTTGCATACTTAAAGAAAGGATCACTGAAGTCCCCGGCTGCCAAAGCTCTGTCCCGTCTGGCGATATCAGAGTTGCTGAGTGGCTTTAAGTCTGCATCTTCCAGGTTAAGAATTTCTGCTGGGGTACCAATCTCTTTTTCCAGCTTGGACAGGAGCTCCTTTGCCAGTTTAAGAGTTCTGGATTCTGGCCTTATACAGGCATTGATAAACAGTGTGCTCATAGTCTCCTCATATTCTTGTCAGCCTGTTCCAAAGCTGCCATAGATTTTACAAAGTTGAACCGCAGGAGCCTGTGTCCTTCATCAACAGCGCTCAGGTAGAAAGGGGATGCTGGAATCAGTGCCACCTGTTTTGTCTTTATAAGCTCCTCCATGAACTCCATGTCGCTTTTCTTTGAAAGGCGGTCGAAGGTTGCCATGAAGAAGTAGGAGCCCTCCGGCTTTACCGGATCAAAGCCCCATTCGGTAGTCCTTGCAAGTAAATAATCCCGCCGTTTCTCCATCTCTGCACAGAACTCCTTGGAGTAATCTGCAGAGATTGGCAGAATCTTGGAGAATGCCAGCTGGATCGGGTGATTGACAGCGAATGTCACCCACTGATGCACTGCCTGTACCGCCTGGGTAAGGGGAGCCGGGGCACAGATGTAGCCTATTTTCCAGCCTGTGGCAGAGAATGTCTTGGCTGTGGAGTTTATAGTTATAGTCCGGTCTGCCAGCCCTGGCACAGTTGCTGTAGGTATATGCTTGAGTCCGTCAAACACCAGGTTCTCGTACACCTCGTCGCTTATGATGGTCAGATTGTATTTGTTTGCCACTTCGGAAAGAACTGTCAGCTCTTCCATTGTATAGACTTTTCCGGTCGGATTATTAGGGTTATTGATTATGATTGCCTTGGTCCGCGGAGTTATGGCTGCCTCCAGCTCCTTCCTGTCAAATGAGAAATCAGGCAGGTGCAGTGTCACAGCCTTCATGGTGCAGCCAGCCATCTTGCAGCTTCCTGCATAGGAATCGAAGAAAGGCTCGAACGCTATTAGCTCATCCCCCGGGTCGCACAGGGCTAATACGCTGTCAAATATAGCCTCGGTGGCGCCGCTGGTAACTGTAATCTGTGTGGCCGTATCAAAGGAAAGGCCATACTTTGTGCGGTATATGCCGCTTATTGCCTGCCTGAACTCCGGTACGCCTGACATGGGGGCATACTGATTCCGCCCTGCATCAAAGGCCTCTTTTATGATATCCAAGACCCAGCGTGGGGTGTCGAAGTCTGGCGCCCCCTGGCTTAGACCCACTGCGTTGTGCTGGGCCGCAAGGGTGTTCACCACAGTAAAGATAGTTGTCTCGGAATTGGCCACCCGGTTTGCGCTCATCTTCAGTTTTTCCTCTCTGCGAAAGATCTGTAGCCAGTCTTGAAATCCACAATGCTCTTAAGCGGCTGCCCTGTGGTGTATGCCTTAAGGTTCTCGGCAGAAAGCCTAATTATCCGTTCCAAGGTCTCGGGCAGATGATACTGTCCCGAAGTATGCGGTGTGATGATCATATTAGGTGCATCCCACAGCGGGTTCTCCGGCGGCAGCGGCTCAGGATCTGTCACATCAACAGCAGCACCTGCGATTATCCCTTCGTTCAGGGCTTTGCACAGGTCAGCTGTCACAACTGCATTTCCCCGGCCCACATTGATCAGGATTGCGCTCTTTTTCATCTTCTTAAGCCGGTTCAGATCCATAAGGTGGGCAGTTGCTTTTGTGTTTGGGATGGAGAGGGCGACAATGTCGAAGTCACCGATTATATCGTCCAGCTTCTCAAGTGGATAGATCGCCTCGAGCCAGTCGGGCTTCTCGTCGGTATGGCGGCGGATTCCTGTCACTTTGCTACCCAGAAGATGCATCTTCTGCCCGAATTCGCTGCCAATGTCGCCAAGTCCAATTACAAGAGTCTTGCTTCCATAGATCGAGGTCACATGGCCTGCATCCAGCCACTGGTGGTTCAGCTGATTCACCCGGTACACATTCAGATGCTTGATGAGGGAGAGGACACAGCCGATCATATATTCAGAGATCGCAAGGCCATAGCAGCCCGATGCACAGCAGAACTTGATGTTCTCTGGGATTACGCCAGGAACGGTGTACTGCTCCACACCTGCGTTGTTGGTCTGGATGAACTCAAGCTTTTTCCCCAGCTGTATCTCCTCGGGAGGAATGTTCCCGATCAGAATCTGGGTCTCCTTCAGATACTCCTGATAATTCTCCTGACAGTAGATGAACTTGCCATCAGGGTATGCCGATTCCAAAAGCTTTTTGTGCCGCTCCTCCACAGGAAGGACAACAAGAACAGTTTTACCAGCCATTATTCTCTCCTTGCAAATATTATACTTTAAACTTATATTAAAGAAAAGGGAAAAGAATAATGGAAAAGATGATTGCTATCCGTAAGCCTTCTGACATGCACCTGCACCTGAGGCAGGGAGCTATGCTAAAGACAACAGTCCGGGATGCTGCAGCGTGGTTTGCTCAGGCCGTGGTTATGCCTAACACCCTGCCTCCGATAAACACTCCGGAGCGTCTTGCCGCTTACCGTGATGAGATTCTTTCCCTTGCCCCCGGTTTCAAGCCTGTTATGAGCTTCAAGCTCTACCCCGGGATGAGCGCCTCTGCTGTAAAAGCTATGGCAAAGGCCGGCGCCCTTTTAGGCAAGCTTTATCCGGCCGGGGCAACCACAAATTCAGAGGATGGGGTGACTTCCTGGCATCAGATAAAAGAGGCGCTGGGAGCTATGAGCGACTTAGGTCTGGTGCTTTCAATACACTGCGAGAAACCCGATGCTTTCGTCTTTGACCGTGAATACAAATACCACCGTGAGTTTTCCGCCATCTGCAGGGCATACCCTGATTTACGCATGGTGTTCGAGCATATTTCAGACCGCCGCTCCATAGACTTTGTTGCATCTCTGCCCGACCGGGTGGCCGGCACAATAACTGCCCACCATCTGCTCCTTACCCTGGATGATGTTATCGGGGCGAATATGAATCCGCACACCTTCTGCAAGCCGGTGGTGAAAGGACCAAAGGATAGGGAGGAGCTTCAGCAGGCAGCATTCTCCGGCAGCAGCAAGTTCTTCTTCGGCTCCGACAGTGCACCTCACCTTAAGACAAAGAAGGAGTCTGGAGCGGCGGCCGGCGGCATCTACTCTTCTCCTTATGCAGTGCCCCTTATGGCAGAGCTTTTTGAGCAGCAGGGCCAGCTGAAAAAACTTGAGAACTTCATGTCAGTTTTCGGGCCTAAGTTCTATGGCCTTAAGCCTGCAAAAGAGAAGCTGGTGCTGATAAAAAAAGAGAGCACCATCCCGGCTGTGACAGACAGAATAGTGCCCCTCTGTGCAGGAAAAACTGTTTCCTGGAGTATTAAGGCTTAGAACTGTACCTGCGGTGCAGTCCGTGCAGAATCTGCAATCTCGAAGTAGGACTTTTTCTCAAATCCCATCTGTCCAGCTACTATAGAGGACGGGAAAACCTTGATCTGGGTGTTGAATGTCCGCACCGAGTCGTTATACCGTTTGCGGGCTACAGAGATGCGGTTCTCGGTACCAGCCAGCTCATCCTGGAGTGCCAGGAAGTTGGTGTTGCTCTTGAGCTCCGGATAGTTTTCTGCAATTGCAAGAAGCCTGCCGAGTGCACTCTGCATCTGGTTGTAGCCGTCAGCCTTCTCTTCCACAGTAGTAGCTCCGGCCAGCTTTGACCGTGCCTCTGCAACGTTGTTGAAGACATCGCTCTCGTGCTTTGCATAGCCCTTTACTGTGTTGACCAGGTTAGGGATCAGGTCGCTGCGCCGCTGGAGCTGGTTGTCGATTTCTGCCCAGGTGGAGCTTGTCTGCTCGTCCAGTGTCACCAGTTTGTTTCTGGTGCTCATATACCAGCCGAAGATGATGGCTATAACTGCCACTATAATTAAAACTGTCATCAATCCTTTGTTTTTCATGATATCTCCTTAATCAAAAACCTCTGGAAGCTCCACCGCCCCCGAATCCGCCTCCGCCGAAACCGCCAAAGCCACCGCATCCTCTGGAAGAGAATCCTCCGAAGCTTCCCCGTCCATGTCCATAGCCCGGGTACATTGTTCCGAAAGAGCTTCCATAGTATCTGCGGCCGGTCCGCTTGGCATTGTTCATCCGGCGTATCATCATTAAAAAAATTGAAACAAAAATTATAAAGAAAATCAGCATGCAGAGCCGTTCAGTAAAGTTGTTGTCCTGCATCTTTGCCCGCTCATCCAGCTCCACATTCATCTCGGTGCCGATTGTGTCTGCGATCTTGAACATTCCCCGCCGCAGTCCTGCGCTGAAGTCTCCGCCCCTGAAGTAAGGAATTATGGTGTTGTCCAGAATCCTGCCCACCTTGGCATCGTTGAATATTCCCTCAAGGCCGTAGCCCACCTCGATGCGGACCTTCCGTTCATCCATGGCCAGGATAATGATTATTCCGGTGTCCTTGCCCTTCTCACCAACCTTCCATTTCTCGGCCACGGCCATTCCGAACTCGTCGATAGAGGCATAGGGCTCCATGGATTTTACTGTGAGCACAGCAATCTGGGCGCCGGTCTTCTCCTCAACTTCCTTGGCCACTTCTTCCATGGATGTTTTATCTTTTTCGGTGATCACTCCTGCATAGTCGTTCACATAGCTTGAGTAGCCGGGAACATCATCGGCAAGAGCGATGGAGGCGATAATGATTAAAAGAAGGAGGAAAAGTTTTCTCATTTTATGTTCAGCTTATCCACAAAGTCCACGATATTCACCAGAGCAAGAACCAGATCCACCACCACGCCCTCGATAGGGGTATCCTTGGCAATGCGGCAGATATCCTTGAAAGGCTGCGGGTTGAAGTCAATATACTCTGAGACAGCCTTCAGGTTCTCAACATAGGTGTATGCAATCTTCTCTTCCCCTACAAGCCGCAGGATCGAGCGGAAGATAGCATTGTAGAGGCCGTGGGTATGGCGCACTCCGTTGGCTATGTACTTGGGATTGCTCTCGGAAAGGAGCAGCACCTGGCGCAGAGAGTTTATGCATCCCCGGAGCCTGTCCTCGGTCTGAAGCCGCAGGTTGGCCCTTGAGATCTCCAGGTCCTTGAAAACATCATCGCCGTAGAGAACCTCGTGCAGATCCTTGATGTCGAAATATTCCATTGGGAAGATGTCGGCAGAGGAGATGAACTCGTTGTAGCTTAGGATGGTCGGGGTGATATTGTTGCTCTGCAGGGTTTTTGCCCCGTATTTACCCAGCACTATGATCCTCTCCGGGTCAGCCTGGTTAAGGATTATAAGCAGGTTTATGTCAGATGAAAGAGGGTTGTAGTTCTCTGTAAGGATGCTTCCATACAGGATTATTGACCGCAGGTTGTCACCGAAGGCGGTCTTGGCCTGCATCACAAAATCTTTTTTTACCGCTGTAAGCCGGTCTTCTTTTAAACTCATATTGTCTCCGTAATAAACTTACCAAAAAACTGGCAAAGAAACAACCATAGGCTACCAGCAAAAGACCCACCCGCTCGATTAAGTACGATCCTGCCGACAAAAGTTTGTCACCCTGAACTCGGTTCAGGGGTGACGCTTTTATACCGGCAGTCCGTAATATCGCCGGGCGTGCCTTTTGCTGGTAGGTCATATATTAGGTTTTGCCAGTTTTTTGAAGCTTATTAGTCGATTTTGTGAACTAGACTTTACAAAATACATATTTTTTATAACTGTAGCATTATTTGAGACAGGTGTGGTATGATAATATCGCGGGAGAGAAAAAATGAGTAATTTTACCTGGATTCCAATTTATGAAGAGCTGGCTGTGAAGTTGCTTGAATATAAAGACAAACGAAAAGAATTGATAGAATTCATTTTTTCGGATGAAGGTCTTAAGAAGTATTCTGATTATCTTCATTTAAGAGATAAAACACATTTTATTGATGATATTGACCCTTTTTCTTTTATGGGAATGTTCAATCGGGGCAGTTTGTCAGCAGGTAATAGAAAATCAATTTTGTCAATAATAAAAGAGAAGTTTAATATTGTTTCCAATATTCCATCAGATTTTGACGGTATTCCAGTTTTAAATTATAGAAGAATGTTCTTTTATGATTGGGATGATCCCTTGGGTAGTTGCAACACACTTTGGAAATCTTATGAAGATATGATGAATGATTCTTTGCAACTGTGGTTTAATTATTATAAGTTTAACACACGAATTGCTGAATGTACAATGCCGCTATTTTGGTGCAAACCCAACGTCTATATCGCTCTAGATAGCCGTAATACTAAATATTTAGAACAAAACGGCATTACCGTAAATGTTAGCGATACTGATTCATATCTGAAACTGCTACAAGAAATAAAGAATAAAATGGGTTCTAATGAACTAAAAGAAAAATCATTCGCAGAGATTTCTTATAATGCATGGAAAAAAGTTCATTATTGGGTAATTAATCATTCTTGGGGAGAAGCTTCCGATGAAGATGTCTCTATTTTAATTAATCAGGCAATAAAAAATAAATATGTTTTTATGCAATATGAATATGGAAAACAACAAAAACAAGCAGTATCTCGTACATATAAAAAAGCATTAAAAATAAACATTGGAGATATAGTTTTTTTACGAGGAAAAGGATTTATATATGCATATGGAACTGTAATTGCTCCAAGAAAAAATTGTTCTGCCATATTAACTCTTCAAGAAATTATAGATAATAAGATTTGTGATTATACATCTTCTACTTCTCATGATATTATTCATTTTAGCGATGCTCCTGCATTTTATTTTGACTTTACCGAAGGTGAAGAAAAATGGGGTGAACGAATAGATATAAAGGAATGGACTAAATTTGAAAAAGAAATAGATATTTCAAATATAAAAAATAAGTTTATAGCTCAAAACTCATATGATGTAATTCGCGAAATAACAGAAGATTCTGCTAATGAAATAATGAATAATAAGGGTAAAGCAAAGATGTCAAATTACTCAGAAATAGTATCTCTATTAGAATCAAAGAAAAGCATTATTCTACAGGGTGCACCAGGAACAGGAAAAACATATGCAACAGCAGAGATTGCACTTTCTATTCTAGGCCATGATACCACACAATATCAAAGCCATAAAGATTTGATGGATGCCTATAGTAATTTGTGTATAAAAAATGATGACTCTGGAAATATTCTAAGTGGGCAAATTGGATTTGTTACATTTCACCAGTCAATGGATTATGAGGATTTTGTTGAAGGAATCAAGCCTAAAACAGATGGTGATGGGAATGTTGCTTACAATGTAGAAGATGGGATTTTTAAGGCGATTGCAAATAAGGCAAAATATAGAAAATCGAGCAACTTTGAAGATGCATATGCAAGCTTTATTGCAGATATTAGCGATTATGATAATGAAAAACCATTTAAATTGACGACCCCATCTAAAAAAGAGTTCGCGGTTTCAGTAAATGGTAATAGTAACTTGTCTCTATATACCGGAAAATCATTTCATAAAAATGGAGTTTTGACAAAAGCAAATATTATTAAACAGATTCAAGGAGAAGAAAAATTCAAAGGATGGGAAGGCTATTTCCATGGAGTAATAGATTGTCTTGCTTCGAAATATGGCTATAAAGAGCAAGCAGAAGAACACAAAAATTATGTCCTCATTATCGACGAAATTAACAGGGGAAATATTTCAAAAATTTTTGGTGAGTTAATCACTCTCCTTGAGTCTGACAAAAGGATTGGTGGTGACCATCCTCTTAAAGTAATTCTTCCATATTCCAAAGAAGAATTTGGAGTGCCATCAAACCTATATATCATCGGTACGATGAATACAACTGATCGTAGCGTAGGAAATATTGATTATGCTGTGCGCCGTCGTTTTTCGTTCGTTACTTTGGAAGCTGATAGAGAAACTGTCTTAAATCTAAATAAGGGTGATGAAGAAAGTACAGCTGTAAAACTATTTGATGCGGTGAGATTTTTCCTTGATAAAAACAAATATGATATGGATATTGATGACTTAATGGTTGGCCACAGTTATTTCCTTATAAAAGATGATTCAGACCTTCAGTTAAAATGGAGGTATGAGATTATTCCATTGTTACGTGAGTATTACAAAGACGGAATAATCAAATCTGAAGTGCCTAAAAGTATTTCTATTGACGAGTTCATTAGGCAGAATATCAAAAAGGCAAATGATGATTAAACCAATTAAATTTTCGGAACATGAGATTAAGTCAAAACAAGCAGATGAACTCAAACAATTAATTGAGCTGGAAACATCAAAAGCAATATCATTTGAAAGTAGTAGAAGCAATAATAAGTGTTCGCCAAAATATTTGGGAATTGAATCCACCTCGGACAGTTATATTGCTGGTTATTACATTGGGGCAAGTTGGCTAAAAGAAAATGAAATATCAGCTGTGGTTACACCCAAGGTACCAAACATTGATTATATAGAGATGTTTTCTGCGGCTTTATATGTTAATTCAGAAAAAGAAAGTGAGTATTTTTCAAATTATTATGGAATTGAGTTTGACAAGCCTACAATCAAGGTGGATGAAAGTTTTAACATCATTACTCCGCTCATTATGATTCATTTTATTTCAGTTCTTACCAGGCTGGTTAAACATGGATTAAAAAGAGGTTATATTTACAAAGAAGATAATTTACAATCTAAAGTAAAAGGACATTTCCTTTTTCATCGTCATATGCTGAAAAACATTATAGGTAAAAGAGAAGATAGGGCATATTGTGGATTCCAAGAATATACGATTGATATTCCAGAAAATCGGATTTTAAAGAAGGCTCTTGTTTTTGTAAATCTTGCAATTAATAATTATAGGAGCTTAAGAAAACATCAGATTTATAATTCAATTAGATTATCTGTCAATAAATTGCTTTCAGCTTTTGTAAATGTTTCAGAATCGATAGAAATTCATGAGGTCAAATCTATTAAGACAAGCAAACTGTTTTCTGAATATAAGGAAGCTGTTGAACTCGCAAAAACTATTCTAAAGCGTTTCGATTATTCCCTTAATAATACAAAATCACAGGAAAATATAACTCTGCCATTTTGGATTGATATGCCCCGTCTTTATGAGATGTATATTTACAAATGGCTTAAAGATAATATCGCGGATGATGAAGTTTTATTTCAAGTGGAAGGCTATCAAGGAACGGCAGCAGATTTTGTTTTGCCCAAGCAAGGAATCATATTGGATGCGAAATATAAACCCAAATATGACAATTCTAATGTTGGAATTATAGATGATATTCGTGAAATGAGTGGTTATGCACGAGATGAGGCAATTTTAAAAAAAATTGAAAACCATAATTCTATGTTTGTTCCTTGTGTAATTGTATATCCAAAAGTATATGAAGAAATGGAAAAAACCGAGGATGAAAAGAGTGACAGAAATGACGGCTTTTTTTCTTGTAATTTTAAAATAACAAAGATACGTCCATATCGAGATTTTTATAAACTGCAAGTTGATGTCCCTATAATCAAAAAATAAAAATTTCACATCTGTATATTTTGTGATGTCATTTTGTGGTTTAAGGTAATTAGCTATGGACAAATGATATATTAGCTGTCTATGCAATAAGTAGTTCGATTAATGGTAATTTTGTTTGAACGATCTCTAGAAGAGAAAAAATAACAAAATCTCTGTTAGTCCATTTTGTGAGCTAGACTTTACAAAACAACCTTAAGCCAACCCTAAAAAGCTTTTCAGTGCTTCTTGGAAAAGCTTAGAGCAGTTTACTTTTTTTTCATCTGCCATAGCAGCAAGCCAAGCCGGAAGAGAGAGTGTCTTTTTTACAAAAGCTGTTTTTGCAGTTGCTCTGATAGAAGGCATAAAAACATCGATGATAACTGGAACCTGGTTTTTCTCTAAAGCAATTTTTGTGATTGGTGTTGCGTCTGGAATCGGCTCATTATCCTGTTCCATGCCAAATAGATGAAGTCCTAGAGCTTCTTTTGCATTCTTCAGAGCGGCCTCTGTATCTCCTGCATCAGCACAGGTAAAACAGCCAGGCAGATCGGGGAAGCTGACATTGATACCATCGTCAGCATAATCTAAAACAGCGATATAGGCATAGTTGTTTTTCATTTTATAATTCCTTTTAAATCAATTCCTGCCTGACGGAAGATATTTCTTGTAGTTCCTGCAGGAATATTTTTCTTGGGATGAGGCACGGTAACCCGCCCTGGAATAATTGGGTGTTTGAAATGATGATGGTCTCCGACGCAAGCAACCTCTTCCCAGCCAGCGGACAGGAGAATTCTTATTATTTCTCTTGATGAAAAAGATTTCATGCCCGCTACTCCTTTATAGTATGTAATAAATTACATATTGTCAACAGTTTCATACTTTTCTCCTAACCAGCGTTTACTTGTATACACACTAAAAATGTTCTTTTTGCTTCAATTTTTGAGAAAAAATTTAAAAAAAGTATGGGTTAACTTGCCCACCTCGGGTAGTAGATGGGATAAAACAAAGGTCAAAACAGGACAGCAAAAAGCAAGGTAGGGCACCGAAAGGTGTGCAGCGAAGATATCTGGCTCCTCAGCAACAAGCATGCCACACTCGAAAGAAAATGAGTGTGGCTTTGCTTGTCTGAGTGGGTACCAGCTAATCGAGCTGTACCCTTGTCGGTGCCTTTATTTTGTTGCTGGGCTTATTACTTATGTTCGTTTAAGTACTGGATAAGCTGCCGTGGGGTGTGCAGGTTGAATACATCCTCGAAGGAGATGCCGGTCAGGTTGCACTCAGCCACAATCTCGGCCACCGCAATGGAGTCGGCACCAAGCTGCACAAAGTCGTCGTCCATGCCGTAAGGCTCTATTCCAAGGGCTTTCCCAAAGCCACGGCACAGCGCTTTCTCCAGTGCGGTGGCCGGTGCGGCGTAAGGGGCCCGGTACTGGGCAAAATCTGGCTCCGGCAGTGCGTTGAAGTCCAGCTTTCCGCTAGAGGCCAAGGGCACCTTGTCCAGGTGGATGAAGAATGCAGGAATCATATATTCAGGCAGCTTGGTCTCCAGTTCCTGCCGGAGCTGGTTGGCATCGAAGCCGGCCGGGCCGGTGTAGTAGGCGCAGATGAATGTGGTGTGCTCCTTCTCGAAGCCCTTTACGGCGCACCAGGCTGAGTTGTCTGTCTTTTTGAGCACTGCTAAGATTTCTGACGGCTCCACTCTGTTGCCGTTTATCTTGATCATGAAATCCATCCGACCAAGGTGCATTATGTTGCCGTCCGGCAGCTGTTTACCAAGGTCTCCGGTGTGGAAAAGACCGTCCCGGAACTTCTCTTTGTTCATCTCCGGCAGGTTGATATAGCCCTTCACACATGGGTTCTTGATACAGATCTCACCCTCTTCTCCGGCTGGCACTTCCTTGCCGTCATCGCCGATGATATAGAGCATATCAGGCAGAGTAGGCAGTCCGATCGGGGAAGGTCCCCTTCTTCCATCGATAGGGAAAATAGTCACCAGGTATCCCATCTCTCCCATTGTGAAAAGATTGTAGATCGGGATTGGAAGCGCATCCACATCTGTAGCAACTTCGCCACCAATATAAATCTGCTTCAGGTATGTGTTGACCTTCCGGTATGCCTTGAGCAGGGACGGGGTCATGAAAGTACCCTCTATCTTGTTATCCTCTAAGTAATTATAGAGCAGGTGCGGGGTCTTTACTGTGTTGTAATCCAGTACGAATATAGTGCCGCCATAGTATGTGATGATGGTGGAAATCTCGAAAGCTACGAAGTTAAGCGGGAATATTACGCCGAAATTTGGGCCATGAGAAAGGAGGTATTCTCCTTTATAGTTGAAGGCCTCAAGATTTCTTTCCAGGAAGCTTCTCAGGTGCACAGCGCCTTTTGGTCTTCCGGTAGTGCCTGATGTATAGATGGCGCAGAGTGGGTCATCCGGCTCAGCCTCGGTCCAGCCGTCAAAGCTTTTCTGGCGTATCACCTCATCCCAGTTCTGCTGGTTCAGGATAAGCTTGCAGCTGCAGTCCTTTGCTATGAATTCAGCCCGTGCCGCTGGGGCGCTGGCTTCCAGGACAACAAATGCGGCTCCAGCCCTGATAATTCCCAGTGCTGCCACATAGACCATAGCGCCGCGTGGAAGGTTGATGAACACAAAATCGCCCCTGCCCACACCTTTGGAGCGCAGATAAGTGACAACCTGGCCGGTAAGCCTGTCCACATCGGCATAGGTAAGTTTGTTACCCAGCTGGTCCACGAGACAAAGTTTGTCGGGAATTGTTATCATCTGTTTTGCTATCTGCTGGCAAAATGGCGTCATTTTGTATTCTCCTTCTTTGGTAACTATAACAGATTTATTATCAAAGGAAAATAGGAAATAACGTCATATAAAATATTTATGACAATCATTTATTTTACGGCGGAGAATTTAACAAAATCGAGTTTGCTAGTATTGTAAAAAGTGTTCTGTAATAGTATAATTTTTTAAAATAACTAATAAATGGTCAAAGGGGAGCGTTATGGCTATTAGACAATTTAAAAAGGTAATGTCTGCCAACCGAGGCGAGATTGCCATCAGAACTTTCAGAGCCTGTGGCGAGCTTGGACTTAAGACAGTTGCCATCTATTCTAACGAGGACCGGCTGTCTCTTTACAGAACAAAAGCAGACGAATCCTACCTTGTAGGAAAGGGAAAGAGCCCGATTGATGCTTATCTGGGAATTGATGAGATCATTGAGCTTGCACTTAAGAAGAATGTAGATGCTATCCATCCTGGTTACGGATTCCTTTCCGAGAACCCAGATTTCTCCCAGAGATGCGAAGAGGCAGGAATTGTATTTATCGGACCTACTGCAGAGCAGCAGAGAACCCTTGGAGATAAGATCGCAGCAAGACAGGCAGCTATCAAGGCTGGTGTTCCAGTTGTACCAGGAACCGACTTCCCTATCGAGAAGACCGAAGATGCCCTTAAGTTTGCAAAAGGCTGCGGATATCCTATCATCGTAAAGGCAGCTGCCGGCGGCGGTGGACGTGGAATGAGAGTTGCCAACAACCAGCAGGAGCTGCTTGAAGGTATTGCTGCTGCAAAGAGCGAGGCTCAGGCTGCATTCGGCGACGGCACAGTATTCCTTGAGAAATATCTTGAGCGTCCTAAGCACATCGAGATCCAGATCATGGGCGATAACTATGGAAACATAGTTCACTTCTTCGAGCGGGACTGCTCCATCCAGAGAAGACACCAGAAAGTTATCGAGTTCGCTCCATCACTGGCTATCTCCGACGAGTTGCGTGACAAGCTGTGCAAGAACGCTATCAAGATCGCAAGCCAGGTTAAGTACCGCAACGCAGGTACAGTAGAGTTCCTGGTAGATAAGAATGAAAACTTCTACTTTATAGAGATGAACCCAAGGCTCCAGGTTGAGCATACTGTAACAGAGCTCATCACCGGCTGGGACCTGGTCCGGACACAGATTCTGGTGGCAGAGGGCTATGCCCTGACCGACCCAGAGGTAGGCCTGTTCAGCCAGGACTGCGTCACAAAGCGCGGCTATGCTATCCAGTGCCGTGTGACCACAGAGGATCCGGAGAACGACTTCGCTCCAGATATGGGAACTATCAAGTCCTATAAGTCTCCTGCCGGATATGGTGTCAGACTCGATGCCGGAAACGTGTTCACAGGTGCAACAATCACCGGTGCTTACGACTCCCTGCTGGTTAAGGTATCAACCCATGCTCTTACCTTCAAGAATGCTGCTACAGTAATGAAGAGAGCCCTGGGCGAGTTTAAGATCAGAGGTGTAAAGACCAACATTCCGTTCCTCGAGAATGTAGTCACCAACGATATCTTCCTGGAAGGAAAGTGTGACACATCATTCATCCAGGATCATCCTGAGCTTAAGATTGTCAAGAAGTACCGGGACAGAGCTACCCGTCTTATGAACTTCCTGGCAACTACCATTGTAAATGGAAACGAGATTGTGAAATCTCCAAGAAAGGCAACTGAATTCAGAGAGCCTCCGATTCCTGAGCTCAACAAGATCAATCCTCCGCAGAGCGGAACAAAGCAGCTTCTGGACGAGATGGGCCCGGAGAAGTTCTCCAAGTGGATCCTGGATCAGAAGAAGCTCCTCATCACCGATACAACAATGCGTGATGCACACCAGTCACTGCTGGCAACAAGGTTCAGGACATACGACCTTACACGGATTGCAGATGCAACAGCTTATCTGGCACCAAACCTCTTCTCTATGGAGATGTGGGGCGGAGCTACATTCGACGTTGCACTCCGGTTCCTCAAGGAATGTCCATGGGCACGGCTTGAGAAGCTGAGAGCTGCTGTTCCGAACATCCTGTTCCAGATGCTCCTGAGATCCTCCAACGCAGTAGGATACACAAACTATCCTGACAACGTTATCTACAAATTCGTAGAAGAGTCTGCAAAGGGTGGAATCGACCTGTTCAGAGTATTCGACTGTCTGAACAACACAAAGGGTCTTGCAGTTCCAGTAGATGCAGTTCTCAAGACTGGAAAGCTGTGCGAGGCAGCAATGTGCTACACAGGCGATATCGACGATCCTAAGCGGGACAAATATGGCCTTAAGTACTATGTAGGAATTGCAAAAGAGCTTGAGAAGATGGGAACCCACATCCTGGGAATCAAGGATATGGCTGGTCTTATCAAACCTTATGCAGCTACCAAGCTTATCAAGACACTCAAGGAAGAGATCGGTATTCCAGTTCATCTGCATACACACGATACATCTGGAAACGGAGTTGCAACCCTGCTCCGTGCAGCCGATGCTGGCGTAGATATCGTAGATACAGCAATCTCCGCAGTTTCCGGCGTTACAGCACAGCCAAGCCTTAACGCAGTTGTTGCTGCACTTGCAGGACAGGAAAGAGACACTGGTATCGATATCACCGGCCTCAACCCACTGGCTAACTACTGGGAAGTTGTCCGCACCTACTATTCCGGATTCGAGAGCGACCTTAAAACAGGTACTGCCGAGGTTTACTACAACGAGATTCCTGGCGGACAGTACTCCAACTTCAAGCCGCAGGTTGCAGGTCTCGGCCTTATCGACAAGTGGGAAGAGTGCAAGAAGATGTACCACGATGTGAACGATCTGTTCGGCGATGTAATTAAAGTTACACCATCCTCCAAGATTGTTGCAGATATGGCAATGTTCCTGGTTCAGAACAACCTGACCACAAAGGATGTTATTGCAAAGGCTGACGAGCTTACATTCCCACAGTCTGTAATCGACTTCATGAAGGGAATGGTTGGACAGCCATACCAGGGCTTCCCGAAGGATGTCCAGAAGGCAATCCTGAAGGGCGAGGAGCCTATCGACTGCCGCCCAGGCGAACTGCTTGAGCCTATCGATCTGGATGCAACCAAGAAGACAGTTGAGGATGCTATCGAGCGGCCGATCGACGACCAGCAGCTTATGTCCTATGTGATGTATCCACATGTATTCATGGATTACATCAAGCACAGAAAGGCATGCTTCGATGTCTCCCTGCTTCCTACACCGGTATTCCTGTATGGTCTTGAGCCAGGCCAGGAGATCACTGTATGTCTGGATGAGGGAAAGACACTTATCATCAAGCTGATCTCTGTCGGAAGCCTCCGCTCCGATGGAACAAGAACTGTATACTTCGAGCTCAACGGACTCCAGAGAACTGTATCTGTACGCGACAACTCAGCACAGACCACAGTCAAGGAGAGAGTTAAGGCTGACAAGTTCAACAAGCATCAGATCGGCGCTCCAATGCCAGGCAAGATCTTCAAGATCATTGCTAAGCCAGGCGAAGAGGTGAAAGCCGGAGATGTAGTTATCGTAACCGAGGCTATGAAGATGGAGACCAACATCAAGGCTCCGATCGACGGCAAGGTTAAAGAGGTGCTCTACGGTGTCGGCGAGGCTATCGAGAAAGACGACCTCCTGGTTGTTCTCGAGTGACAGCTTTCTGCTGAAATAAAAAAGGCGGTGCCCTGCGGCATCGCCTTTTTTTATCTCTGTTCTGTCTCAGAATCTGTAGCTGAAGTGGAGGGCAAACTCGAAGTCGTTGATTGTATCGCCCGATACATTGCAGAAGTTGTCGATGTTGACAAAGTACATGTCGCCGCCCACGCTGAAATGCTTGGACAGGGTTTTGTCTGCATGCAGTCCTAAATCCAGCTCCCGCTCAACAGTTCCGGTCGGTGTAGTCTTCTTGTCTGTGTGGTAAGATGTTATCTCAGACAGAGATGTATTTTTTTCTCCAAGGTATTTCAAGGTTATATCGGCTTTAAGTGTAAGATTGGAAGGAATGCGGTATTCTCCTGCCAGGTATGCGACCACAGCATCGGGCCCATAGCGGTAGCCGGTGGCTTTGTCCAGATAGAGATAGCCATCATCAAGATAAGACCAGTACCTTCTGCGCACAGTGAAGCGTGTAAGAGGATGCCATCTGTTATATAGGTATGGGTCGGTATATGCTCCTTCCAATACAAGTTTTACAATACCATCGCCTGCAGGGAACAGGTATCTTGCACCGGCCAGGTAGCCCAGGGCTGTAGGACGGGCAGATTCTTTATTCTCGATTCCAAGCTTCATCTCGTCCATTGCAACCTGTGCATAGAGGTCAAAGCCCCGGAATATTGCATAATCTGCCTCCAGGGAGAAGATCACGTTGCTGTATTCAGGTGCAAATACACTGTGGAATATAGATACCGGGTTCATGTTGCCGAACTCAGGATACTTGTTTCCAAATATAATTCCCTCGGTTGCGGCCATGGTGAACTTGTCGGTAATACGGGCCTCAAGGCGGTGGGCAACAAAAGCTTTGAACCGTTCCCTGAAGTTCTCGTAATTGCCCTGTACCAATCCATCACCCTGTTCCCTTTTGTCAAACTCTTTCTCCTCTGGGGTGAGGTAAGATTCAAGACCAGCATAGACAACAGAGAATTTAAGGATTTTCCAGTAGGTGGTGAACTTTACAAAGTTATACCAGTCGGCCCAGTCAGAGAGCACCAGGTTTCCAGTCTCTCCGTTTCCCCAGCTCAGCTTGTCACGGCCCAGCTGCACATTCCAGTTGTGGCCGCCCACAGACATGAACGCACGGTAAGGGATACTTGGATCTATGTACTGGATATTCTCCGGAAAATTTGAATAGTCATAGTCGCTGTCAAAAAGGACATCGTGGGCCTCTCTTACAGTAAGATCCACATCAATATACATGTGGTCCCAGAGCCAGAACTCAAATGGGATGTTGAAGAGCGGCAGACGTTCCTCGTAGCCGTGAACCCATTCCTTTCGGTCATCGTTGGTCTTGAAGAATCCCTCCAGGTTCACAGTGCCGCTTATGGAGGCAAAGGCTTTCTCCTCCTTGCCGAACAGGAGTCTCTTGGAAAGCTTTTGCTGGATATTCTCGTAGGCCAGCTTTGCAGGGCCTGTCAGCTTCTCGGGCTGCAGCTTCTTGAGGATATGGTCAATCTCGTCCTCGCTCCATGGGCGGGCATAGGAAGGAGGGGCAAAGCCGTTCATCATATAGAGGGCATCGATATCCTGGTAGATCTCGTTGTCCAGAGCTATGATCCGCTGCCTGTTATTGGTCTCTGCACCGCAGGGAAGAATGCAGAGCACTAAAAATATCAGTAGGCCTGCCATTTTGCGCCAAGAGCCAAGATACCTCTCCATTTATCTTCTCCTTTTATGCTGTCCTTATTCATAGTGTAATCTATAGTCAATGAGCCGAAGAACTTTATTCCGTAATATGGAATTCTATATTCTCCATGCAGTGTCCAGTCCAGGTTGCGCTCTTTGACGATGCCGCTTATGCCGTGGTCAAGGAATTTATAATTTTTGTCCCAGTCGCTGTAGGCACCGCCGATATCCCAGCCTATTCCAGGGTCGTGGGCATGGGTGTTTATATTGCCGTAGCCGTGCTCGATGAACCAGAATGAAAGGCCGTATGCCAGATTCGGTGTCTGGTTGTAGGTCACGTCCACATATGCCATCTGTGAGTTAGGAGGCAGGAAGTGGCCTAAGTTGGAGCCGTAGTGCGCATAGCTGTTCCGCTTGTCCCCGGAGAAGAGCTTGTGGGTGTACATCCAGTGGGAAAGATAGGTGTATTCCATAGTCAGGTCGAACTTGGGCAGAACATCATAGATCTTGTATCCTACAGTTGCTGCGCCGATATTGTGGAAATAGTTTATGTTGAGCGCCTCGTCGAAGTCCCAGTCGTCCAGGAAGAGGGAGAAGTAGAGCTTGACCTGCCAGAACCGGAATGTAAAGTCCATTCCTCCGAACTTGTTGTCCTTGTCTCCGCCGGAAACTTCGCTTATATAGTAGAGGGAGAAAGGATTGATATATGCCAGGGCAAACCGCTGGGAGTAGATTACAGTCTCGTAGATCGAGAACTTGAACCAGCTCCAGGGCTGGTACTCAAAGCGGTGGGACGATATCAGCTTGTCCTGATCCTCGGTTGCGCCCCATGCCTCATTGTCTCTGATGAAACCGGTCATCCAGCTGTAGTACATCTTCTTTCCGATAGGGATGTCATAGAATACATAGTCATAAGGCTTTGATGTTCTGGAAAGGGACAGCGATGCCAGCTCTCCCGGGCCCCAGTTAAGAGAATTGCGCCCTACAGAGATATGGGCAGGCCCGACATTCACAGATACCTGGCTTACCTGGTCCATGCGGATTGAGAACTCGGTGTCTCCCGAAGCGTGGATAGCATCGTGGTTGAAACCTTTGTCACCTGAATCCAGATTGTAGGTGTACATGTTGAAGTCAGGGTAGTGAGGATAGTTGTACTGTCTGCAGGGGAAGTCCTCCCATGTGTCCAGAACTCCATAGATGTCGGAGCGGAGGCCGAGGAACATATTCTCGCCCAGATAGAGGTCAAGCATGAACTCGCTTCCCAGGTTAGCAGAGGTATCCTTCATTTTTGCAACGTTTGTGTTCACTCCGATATGAGGAGCCAGGTTGGCATCGGCCCCGAACTTCCCGGCCTGGTGATGGAACAGGTTGAACTTGTTTCCCTCAAGCCTACTCATGTAGCTCTCAAGCTCCTGGACCTCACGCTCGGTGAACTTCTCCGGGTGCTCCTTGTACAGCGCATGCGCTTCCTTGAGGTAATCCATAGCCCGCTTCTCGGTATATGGCTTCACATCTGGAATATAGTAGATCCAGCCCTTGGTGTAGCACTTGTCAATGAAAGTGTAGATAGGGTCGTCATATGTAAGATTCTTGGTGGTCTGGGCTCCCAGAGGCAGCACAACCAGAACAGCAAGCAGTATAAAAATCAGCTTTCTCATAGAACTCCTCTGACTTTATCCATGGCAGATTTAACAGCCTGGTCCATATTATAATATTTATACTCTGCAAGCCGTCCTGTAAAGATGAAGCGCCCTGTCTTCTCAAGAGCCTTCACCTCTTCCATATACTTGGCCCGCTTCTCCATATTCTCCTTAGTCAGCACCGCATAGTATGGATGTCCGGTCTGCTTTGGATACTCCATGCAGATTACAGTTTTGTCCGATTTCTCGCCAGTCATGTGCTTGAACTCGGTTATCCGGGTAAAGTCATAATCGTTGGGGTAGTTGACCACCGGAGCCTCCTGATAGAATTCCTTGTCCACAGTCTTGAACTGGATATCGAGGGAGCGGTACTCAAGGTTTCCATATTTGTATTCAAAGAACTGGTCCAAAGTTCCGGTGTAGACAGTGATTCCCTTCTCGGCATCATACAGGGAACCGAGGTTATCCTTTATCTGGAAGTAGTCGCAGCCTGTCATTAGGGTGATATTGGGGTGATCCAGCATCTTCTCTGCCATCTTTGTGTAGCCACCGATGGGAATGCCCTGATATTTGTCAGAGAAGTACCGGTTGTCCCTGTTGGATCGAACCGGAATACGGGCTGCCACATCGGCAGAAAGCTCCTTTGGATCCCGCCCCCACTGCTTTATAGTATAGTTCTTGTAGAAAAGCTCGTATAGCCGTTCTCCAATCTGGCAGACAACTGCATCCTGGAAGTTCTCCGATGGAACCTTGAAGTCAGAATTCTTTACCTCCTGCTTCAGAAATTCCTGCACATCCTGGGTTGAGATATTCTCGCCGAAAACAGCATTCAAAGTGTCCCGGTTGATAGGGAATGGAACTGTCATGCCATGCACATAGCTGAGCACCCGGTGCTGGAACAGCCTGAAGCTGGTGAACCGTGAAAGGAAGTCCCACACCTCTTTATAGACTGTGTGGAAGATATGAGGCCCATGTGTGTGGACAGTGACTCCAGCCTCCGAAAGGTAGTCGTGGCAGTTTCCTGCAATGTTCCGCCCTTTCTCTAAAACCAGAACCTTCTTGTCAGCCTCTGCTAAAAGCCGTGCGGCGGTACAGCCTGAAAGACCTGCACCGATCACCAGACAATCATATTTCATCATATCCTCCTATGCTCAAGATGGAAGGGATGGTCCTGATGCTCTTCAAAGCTTTCTTCAGATCCTCCTTCCGGTCAATCTCTATTGTGACAAAACCCTCTATCCTGTCAGTTCCAGACTCCTGGATCTGGCCATCTATAATGTGGCCGTGGTACTTCTTTATAGCATTCTCCACCTCGGCGAACAAGTCCTGGGTGGGGCGTGCCGAAAGCTTATACCGCTTCACATACTTAGACGATACAGTGGCCCATTCCACTTTCACCATCCGCAAGTTTATCTCTTTTATATTCTTCAGGTTGGGGCAGTCCTTCCTGTGGACAATTATACCACGCCCCACCGACACATAGCCTACAATATCGTCGCCCACTGCCGGATTGCAGCATCTGGCCATGGTTATCATCATGTTCTTCTCGCCGCCAACCTTAAGGGTGACACGGTCCTTGTCTATCACTTCCCGGACCATGTTCTTTATGTCATCCGGCAGTGTCACAGTAGGAAGCTTTTTATGCGTCGCAGGACTCGGAGCCGGCTCCTCCTTGTCCACCACAATCACGTTCTTTCCGATATGCAGATGGTTGTTCTTGTTGAGCCATGCCCTTATCCTGGACCTTGCCCTTGCTGTCCTGACCTCCCGGAGCCAGTGGAGGTGCGGGTGGGCGTTTGCGTTTGTGATTATCTCTATAACCTGGGAGTTATGCAGCTCCTTGTCCAGCGGAATTATGACTCCGTCGGCCTTGGCCGCCATGCAGTGGTTTCCCACCTCTGAGTGGATATGGTATGCAAAGTCCAATGCTGTGGAGCCGGTTGGAAGCTCTATAACCTCTCCCGCTGGGGTGAATACAAAGATGATGTCCCTTAGGATATCTTCCTTAAGGTCGTCCAGGAACTGGGAGTTGTCCACATTGAACCGGTTCCAGTTCTTGAGCCTGTTGATCAGGGCTATCTCCCTTGGCTTGAAGTTTCCTGCCACCTTGCCCGACTTGTAGAGCCAGTGGGCTGCGATTCCATACTCTGCCGCAACATGCATGGCGTAAGTGCGGATCTGCACCTCCACAATCTTTCCCTCCTCGGCGATTACTGCTGTATGGAGGCTCTGGTAGCCGTTCGGCTTAGGGACAGAGATGTAATCTTTGAGCCGGTTCTCTATAGGTTTCCACATACCGTGGATTACGCTCAGCATTGCATAGCATTCGTTTACGCTCCGGCAGAAGACCCGGATGCCGAAAATGTCGAAAAGGCCGCTGGGCTCAACATCATACTTAAGCATCTTCTTGTAGATGGAGTAGATATGCTTTGCCCTCGCCTCGGTCTTTATCTCGATCCCCTCTTTCTGCGCCGCTTCCTTTATAAGCTCCTGCTGCCGCTCCAGATACCGGTTCACCTTGGATTTGCGGTAAGCCACATAGTGCTTGATCTTCTCGTAGATGTCAGGCTTAAGGTACTTGAGGGAGAGGTCTTCCAGTTCCCCTCTGATCTCCGAGATTCCCAGCTGAGCAGCGATAGGGGCGTAAATGTTCAAAGTCTCCTGGGACATGAGAATCTGCTTCTCGGGCTTCAGGAACTTGAGGGTGCGCATGTTGTGGAGCCGGTCTGCCAGCTTGATGAAGATGACCCTGATATCGTTGGCCATTGCAATGATGATCTTCCGGATAGTCTCCACTGTCTGAATAGATTTTGACTGGGCCTTGATGATGTCTATCTTGGTGACGCCGTCCACCAGTGTGGCCACCACAGGGCCGAACTGCTGGGAGATGAAGTCAAGTGTTATCTCGGTGTCCTCCACTGTGTCGTGGAGCAGGGCTGCAATTATAGTCTCGCAGTCTAAGTTAAGGTCTATTAGGATGGATGCCACCTGGATGGGGTGGATGAAGTAGGGCTCGCCGCTGGCCCGCTTCTGGTCTGCATGCCAGATCTTGCCGAAACCTGCTGCCCGCATTATCCGCTCTATGTCGGTCTCGCAGTAGTTGCCGTTGAGGAGTTTGGTCTTAAGAATGTCCAGATCTTTCTCAATCCTTGCCACTGTAGCATCCTGCTATGACCCGGTCCCTCCCGGCCAGGTCCTTTCTGATTATTATATCATTATATTTATATTTTTCAAATTCTATTTTTATAGCACCCATCTGGGCCGGGTCTGCCTCAAAGAGCAGATGGCCGCCGGGCAGCAGGTGGTCTGTTGCATCTGCTATGATGCGGCGTATAAAGTCAAGACCGTCTGTTCCGCCGTCCAGGGCAAGGATAGGTTCGGGCCAGCTGTCGTTCTTCATCCTGGCTGTCTCGGCATGGGTCAGGTAGGGCGGGTTTGATACGATCACATCGAACTTTCCAGGGATTGAATTTAAAAGGTCACTTTTATAGGTCACAATCTGACCCGATAATTGACCCATTAAATGACCCGATAAAATTGAATCTGCGTTGCGGCGGAAAACTGCCAGAGCTGCATCAGAGATGTCGGAGGCCTCCACCCGGGCTTCCGGCACAGTGTGCTTTATGGCAATGGCTATGCATCCAGAGCCGGTGCACAGATCCAGCACCCGGCTCCCCGGCTTTATATACTCAAGGGCAGTCTCCACCAGAACCTCGGTGTCGGCTCTTGGGACAAGCACATTAGAATCCACATAGAAATCAAGGGCATAGAACTCCTGACGGTGGGTTATGTAGGCTACCGGGGAGCCGGCTGCCCTCGCCTCCACCCCTTTCGTAAAGGCTTCGTAATCTTTTGTTTCTATGGTGTCGGCGAGGCAGGCCAGAAGCTTCTCCCGGGTGGAGCCCAGAACTGCCGACAGTATCACAGTGGCATCCAAGTATGGGGTCTCCGGCCACCGGAGCGCTATCTTTTCTGTTCCTATATTGATTGCCTGCCGTATAGTCATGGGCCTACTTGCCATTGGATCAGAGGGCACTTTCCTTGAGAAGCTGTTCCCGGAATTCAATCTTAAGGGCATCCAGAAGCTCGTCCAGCTCGCCGTTTATGATCAGGTCCAGCTTGTAGAGTGTAAGGTTTATCCGGTGGTCGGTTAGGCGGTTCTGGGGGAAGTTATAGGTCCGGATACGCTCACTCCGGTCGCCGGAGCCCACCTGGTTCTTCCGTGCCTCGGACCGCTCCTTCTGCTTCTTTGCCTCCTCCATTTCGTAGAGCCGGGAACGGAGGACACGCAGAGCCTTGGCCCTGTTCTTTATCTGGGATTTCTCGTCCTGGCATATTACTACAAGCCCTGTTGGAATATGGGTCATGCGCACTGCGGAATCGGTGGTGTTGACACACTGTCCTCCCGGTCCCGAAGAGCGGTACACATCTATCTTAAGATCCTCTGGATTTATCTGGATATCGGTCTCCTCGGCCTCGGGCAGAACAGCCACAGTCACAGCCGATGTATGGATACGGCCGCCCGACTCGGTCTCCGGGATTCTCTGAACCCGGTGGACACCGCTCTCAAACTTCATATTCTCGTAGACATTCTTGCCGGAGACTGAGAAGACAATCTCCTTGAAGCCGCCGAGGCCGCTCTCGTGGGAGGACATGATCTCTATCTTCCATTTCTTGAGCTCGGCATATTTTGAGTACATCCGGAAAAGGTCTGCTGCGAACAGTGCGGCCTCATCACCGCCTGTGCCGGCCCTTATCTCCATGATTATGTTCTTGAGGTCGAGAGGATCCTTCGGGATAAGCAGGGTGCGGAGCTCCTTTATCTGGTTCTCCTTCTGCTCCTCAAGCTCCTTGATCTCCTCTTTGGCCATCTCCTTGAGCTCGGGGTCGCTCTCGCTCCCAGCCATCTCCTTGGCCTCTTCCAGCTGAGAGACTGTCTTCTTGTAAAGGGCGTAGCTGTCCACAATCTCCTTTGCGGAAGCGTGCTCCTTCATCAGCTCGCTGTACTTCTTCATGTCCTGCATAATTGCAGTGTCGGAAAGCTGGGCCTCAAGCTCCTTGAAACGTCTCTCTATGCTGTCAAGTTTGTCAAACATATAATAATATTATCAATAAATATAGCTTCTTGCAATATTGCCCCGCAGTTGGTATCTTTTAAGTATGGAAATAAACGGAAAACTCAGAAAAAGTGCTGAAATTGCAGTAAAGGATATACTCAAGGCAAAGAAAGGGGAGAAAGCCCTTATCATCACCAACCCGGAGCCCGATGTGTTCAGCATCTCCCAGGCTCTCTACAGCGCATTTACCGAAGTGGGGGCAATCCCTGTGATTCTGGTGCAGCCGGTCAAGACTCAGTTCGACTATTCAGAGCCGGCAGTAGTGGCAGCTATCAAGACAGAGCCGGAGATCATCCTCTCCATAAGCAAGAACAAGCTTGGAAAGGACAAGGAGGCTATGGAGCATCCATACATTCTGGACGGCAAGGAGATAAACAGCACCTACCACTACCTGATGGAGACAAAGAAAACCCGCTCCTTCTGGTCGCCGAGCATTACAATGGATATGTTCATCCGGACTGTACCGATCGACTATGCGGAGCTGAAGACCAACTGCCAGCGGCTTAAAAAGCTTATGGACAAAGCGGTGAGGATGCAGATAACAGCCCCCGGCGGCACCGACCTGAGCGTAGGGCTTGCAGGACGCCAGACATTCCAGGATGACGGCGACTTCTCTGCCCCAGGTGCCGGTGGAAACGTCCCTGCCGGCGAAGTGTTCATCTCTCCGGAGCTTGGAACTTCGTGCGGTACTATAGTGTTCGACGGCAGCATCTCGGTAAAGTCCGGGGATATAGTGATAAATCATCCGATCAAAGCTACTGTGGAAAAGGGCTTTATCACAGCGCTCAACACAGATGAATCCCCCGAGGCCAGAGTTCTGGCAGAGACTATAGATGAGGGGGCAAAAGCTCCAAACCCGGAGTATGCAAAGAATGCCCGCAACTTAGGCGAAATCGGCATCGGCTTAAACCCGGCGGCGAGAATTACCGGCAACATGCTGGAGGACG
>JAGCPA010000023.1 GCA_017642445.1 Spirochaetia bacterium | reverse complement strand
CCTTCGCGGGAGCTGAGAAAGCGGTGCGGGGCGGCGGCAGGCAGGCCTGGGTGCGGGGCTGCCAGAGGCCAGATTGGGTCACTCCGTTCATGGGCTTCAGAGTAGTTCTGGTGGAGAAGTGATATGGCAGATGAACATGTAAAACTGCTTCTCCTTAACAAGAAGGCACGGTTCAACTTTTTCATAGACGAGACACTGGAATGCGGTATCGAGCTCCAGGGCACCGAGGTAAAATCCTTAAGGGAGAACCGGTTCTCCTTCGGCGACTCCTATGCCCGGATCAAGGAAGGACAGCTCTACCTCATCGGCTTCCACATCTCTCCCTACCCCTTCGGCAACCTGCACAACCACGAGCCGGAGCGGGAGCGCAAGCTATTAGTCCACAAGGAAGAGATCAGAAAACTCCGGAAGAAGGTGGAGGAGAAAGGCTTCACCCTGGTGCCTATCAAGGTGTACCTGAAAAACGGCCTCATCAAGGTGGAGCTGGGCATATGCCGCGGTAAGAAGCTCTACGACAAGCGGGAAACCATCAAGCAGCGGGACCTGGAACGGGAAGGCTGATACCACTTTTCAAAAAATTTTCAAACTTTTTTCTCAAAAATTGAAGCAAAATGAACATTTTTTGCGTTTATACAGGTAAACGGTTATGGGAGGAAAACTATGTTTGAGAAAAAGCTTGACGTTACTATTGTACCATTGTACAATAAAGATATGGATATTATTATAGATTCTTCGTGCATAATTGCAGTTCTGCTTGGAGAAGAAGAAAGTTCTAAAGTCAGAGAAATAACAAAGGGGACAAGATTGAATTCTGCAGCCTGTCTGCCGTATGAAATCGGGAACTCCCTTTCCGCTGCAGTAAAACGGCACAGAATAAGCTCTGATGATGCTGTCCTGGCCTATAAGGAGTTTCTGCGGATTCCAGTAAGGCTGATTGAGCCCGACATCTCAAAAGCTGTAAAGATTGCAGCTCAGGAAAGCCAGTATGCTTATGACGCATATTATATTGCGTGTGCAATTGACATGGGCATTCCCTTATATACTTTGGATAATGGAATGATTGATATAGCTGAAAAGCGAGGTGTAAAATGCTTGTGATGACATACTCAGATGCAAGAGCAAATTTATCGGCCCTTCTCAATCAGGTTAAAAAAGATGGTGCTGCAATCATAAAGCGTGCAGATGGAAGCACTTTCAGAATAACTGTTGAAGAACCGGCTGACAAATCCCCTTTTGAAGGCATAAACAGTTTCGCAAATCTATCCCGGAAGGAAATTTTGGATATTGTACATGAATCCAGAGAAAGAAGAAAATAAAACCGGCTGCCAAAACAGCAGCCCGAAGTGCGCATATTACGGCAGAGGTACTTTAGTCCAGCCAGATGGCTTTTTATCATTTGCGCTGACCTCATCAGGGAGAGTTCCAGGGCAGTGGAATTCCCCGATGGCAGCCACACCATTAACCCAATCCATTGTACATATTTCATCCCAAGTGGTGAAATAAACAGTAATGCTGCTTAAATTAGGACATTCGTCGAACATATGAACATAACAACGATCTGCCAAACTGACCGCAGGTAATTTGGGGGCTGTTGTGAGGCTGGAACATTCAGAAAACATAGCTTTATAACAATCATTTGCTAAAGTGGTGGCTGGCAAGTCTGGGACGACAACCAGATTGGTACAACCTGCAAACATTGCAAAATAACAATAAGGGGTTAAAGTAGTAGCCGGAATAATAGGGGCAGAGGAAAGTGCGATACATTCTCTAAATAAAAATGCAAAACAATAAGTATTTGGAATTTCTACAGAGGTACTTTCCTTGTCCAGCAGGCTCATAATATTTCCACTGGCAGCGATAGAGCCAGCCATGACAAATTTTGCATAATTAAAGGAATCTTTTGAAAAAGAATTATTTATATTTTTCGCCCGAAGATAAACTTTTTCTCCATCTGCCAGTTTGACTGTTGTGGTGCCGATGACAAAATCTTCCCAGTCAGAACCGTCCTTAGAGAATTCCAATGTCGGTATTGTATCCAAAGTCCCAACTTTGGCCATTGAAACAGTAGATAATCCTGTTGCAGTAAAGCAGAGCCATGGACCGGCTGGAGCAGAGTTGCCTCCTCCATTTCCACCACCGCCGGCTGGGTCATCGCCATTGCCGCCATTATCTGCACTGGTATCAGAACCACCACCGCCACCACTACAGGCAGTGAGCGTGAATATGAGGCAAATCGCTAAGAGCAGACAAAGCCATCTGTTTGCTTTCATATTAAATAATTACCCTTAAACACGCAAAAATACCAACAGTCGCTATGGCATAAATGTCCGTCGGCAGTCCCATATTACGGATTGTGCACAGTCCAGCCAGCAGGAACCTTGGAGTCTCCAAAATCCCCTGGCGCTCCAGTTGCCAGAGAAGCAGGACAGAAGAAATCTCCGGTCGCTGCAACATCATAAACCCAGTTATCTGTAGCAGATCCATTCCAGTCTGTAAAATTAACTGTAATACTATTTAAGTTATTACATTGGTTAAACATATGATCACAGCATGAACTTGACAATGTTGTGGCCGCAATTAAAGGCACAGTTTCCAGATTATAGCAATTATAGAACATATCCTCATAACAACATGAAACTAAAGTTGCAGCTGGTAATTCAGGAGCTGCTGTAAGGCTGACACACCCCTGGAACATGGAATTATAACAATATGATTTCAAAACAGTTGCCGGAAGCTCCGGGGCAGTCGTTAGGTCAATGCAACTTGTAAATAATTTCCAAAAACAACATGTATTTGGTATTGTTGTTAACTTACAGGTCTTGTCCAACAGGCTCATAATATTTCCGCTTGCTGCAATGGAACCATCCATGACAAAGTTCATATATCCATCTTCATCACAGAATGATCCATTATCTCCTCTGAAATAAACTTTATCCCCTTGATGTTCAAGGGTTATTAAATCATTCAAAGTATAAAAATTCCAATTCTCTCCATCGGTTGAATATTGTACTGTCGGAATAGAAGAAGGTGGATAAGTATCATGAGCCTTAAGCTTGATTGTGGAACCAGCGGTATTTGCTGTAAAGCAGAGCGGACCTAATGATGCAGGATAACCCGCTCCACCGCCACCATTGTTGCCGCCTCCTCCGTTGCCGCCGCCATCATCTGGAGTGGTATTGCTGTCGGAACGGGCAAATGTCTGCCCATCAATAGTAAGCGAACTTGAGCTGATGACTACTGTTTTACCACTTATGACATTCCCCTCATAAGTACCGGTCAAGCTCAGTGTGACGCTGCCGTGGGGGTCGCCACCGGTATAAGTACCGCTTCCAGTTTGTGTCAGTGTCCCATTGTTCAGGTCTCCTGATTTGTAGGTGCCGTTTTCATAGAAATAGATATATTTGTAGCTGCCTGTTGCAGGAGCCACTCTCATAGCTGATACTGAAGAGCCACCTGTTGATCTGTAAAACTCCACAGGCCATGTATCTGCATCATTGTTGTCATCGGAACCGCCACCACCGCCACTACAGGCAGTGAGTGTGAACACGAGGCAAATCGCCAAGAGCAGGCAAAGCCATCTGTTTGTTTTCATATTGAAATTGTACCCCTCAAAACGCTGCGTTGTCAATGTTTGAAAAAATATTAACTTTTTTTCGCAAAATTGAAGCAAAAATCACTTTTCTGTTGTGTATATAAGCAAACGATTAAAAATGGGAGGACTGTATGCCAAAGATTAAAGTAGAAAACACGGAAATAACTATTACCAGCTTTAATGAACAGGATTATATCTGCTTAACAGATATGGCAAATGCAAAAAGAAATGAAATAAGAGCTTCAGACATTATTAAAAACTGGCTGAGAAATAGGTATACTATCGAATTTCTCGGGACATGGGAGATGATTCACAATCCCAGCTTTAAAGTGGTCGAATTCGACCACTTTAAAATGCAGGCCGGACTGCACTCATTTGTTTTAAGTTGCAGCGATTGGATAGAAAGAACCAATGCCATTGGAATTATCGTACAAAAAGGCCGTTATGGTGGAACATATGCTCATAAAGATATAGCTTTTGAATTTGGGTCAGCAATCAGTGTTCCTTTCAAAATTTACTTTATTAAAGAATTCCAGAGGTTAAAGGAAGAAGAACAGAGACAACTAGGATGGAATGCAAAACGTGAACTGGCAAAGATCAATTATCGAATCCATACCAGTGCAATCAAGCATAAACTTATTCCACCCGAACTTACTAATGAACAGAAATCTATAATTTATGCAGATGAGGCTGATATGCTCAATGTAGCATTGTTTGGAATGACAGCCAAAGAATGGAGAGATTCAAATCCTAGATTAAAAGGGAATATAAGAGATTATGCAACTGTCAATCAGCTTATATGTCTCTCTAACATGGAAAATTTGAATTCAGTCTTCATCAATGCAGGCATTAAACAATATGAAAGACTTGAAAAGTTAAATAGAATTGCTATTGATCAGATGAAAGTTCTGGAGAATTTTGAAAATAGAAAACTGCTGTCTTAACCCCTTTACCTACCAATTGCGTAGGGTTCCCTGGAGATATAAGAAAGATAGGGCCAGAAAAAGACACCCCTGTCGGTATTGCGGCCCGAAGGGAACGCACTCTACCGAGCAGGGGTGCCTTATTTCTGGCCTTAATTATTTATTTCTGGATATACTCCAGGGCAATCTTGAGCATACGCCGTATCGGCTCCGCAGCGCCCCACAGGAGCTGATCGCCTACGGTGAACAGTGTCAGGTACTCTGGCCCCAGGTTCATCTTCCTGATTCTTCCTACCGGTACAGTGAGTGTGCCGGAAACAGCAGCAGGTGACAGGTACTTGATTGTGTCCTCGATCTCGTTAGGAACAACCTTTACCCACTGGTTTGCAGACCCGATTATGTCGTAGATCTCATCCAGAGGAACATCCTTGGTCAGCTTGACTGTGATTCCCTGGCTGTGGCACCGCATTGCTCCGATCCGGACGCAGATACCGTCGATAGGGATCATCTTCTTGGTCTGGAGAATCTTGTTGGTCTCGGAAACTCCCTTCCACTCCTCCTTGGACTGGCCGTTCTCAAGCTTCTTGTCGATCCATGGGATAACGCTTCCTGCCAGAGGAACCTTGAAGTTTGCGACAGGCATCTCAGGAGAGCGCATTGCAGCGGTAACTGTCCGGTCCACCTCGAGAATCTGTGATGCAGGATCATAGATCTTATCCCCTGCAGCGCTACCCAGGTACTTCATCTGAGCCAGGAGCTCCTTCATATTCTTGGCCCCTGCGCCGCTTGATGCCTGATATGTCATGGAGGTGAGCCACTCAACCAGGTTGTTCTGGAAAAGTCCGCCGATTCCCATGAGCATAAGGCTTACTGTGCAGTTTCCGCCTACATAAGTCTTGATTCCATCCTTGAGCGCCTTGTCGATGACTGGTCTGTTGACAGGGTCCAGGATGATGATGCTGTCTGAGTTCATGCGCAGTGTGGATGCAGCGTCGATCCAGTAGCCCTTCCAGCCTGTGGCCATGAGTTCCGGATAAACCTTCTCCGTATAGCTGCCTCCCTGGCATGTGACAACGATATCCATCTGTTTGAGTTTGTCGATATTGTAAGCATCCTCGAGAATTCCAGTCTCTCCGCCAGCATATTTATCTACTTTTCCAGCCTGTGAAGAGGAGAAGAACACCTTCTCGAATCCGCCGAAATCATTCTCTTCCACCATTCTCTGCATGAGAACGGAGCCGACCATGCCGCGATAACCGACAAAACCTACCTTAATCATTTTAAACTCCTCAAACAAATGAATTTGTTAGATAATTATACATAAAGAGAAAAAAAATAAAAGTATTTTTTCACATTAATTTCAGAACTTATTCAGAATAATCTTGGTGATCTCGAAATAGATGGAGAGTCCGCAGACATCTATGAATGTGGAGAGGAGCGGGCCGGACATGACAGTGGGGTCAAAGCCCATCTTATGGATCAGAAGCGGCGCAAATGCACCCAGCACAGTGGAGAAGACAACTACAAAGCACAGCGACACAGCTATGGCAATACCTTGGAATATAGTGATCTCAGGCGGGAAAAGAACGCCGCGGAAGAAGATTGCGGCACCTGTGATCAAGCCCATGAGAAGGCCGATGACCATCTCCTTGAGCAGTATGCGCCACATATCCTCACCCTCAATCTCGCCAGTGGCAAGACCGCGGATCATAAGGGCAGATGACTGGTTTGAGACATTTCCTCCGGTCTGGGTTATTACAGGCATGAAGATGAAGAGGAATGCGGCACCAAGGACTATGCTCTCGTAATGTGCCAGCACGTTGGTGGTTATAGTACCCAGGAAAAGCAGCACAACAAGCCAGGGGACACGCTTCTTGACCATGCCCCAGATCGATGTCTCGAGGTATGGCTCGATCTCACCGGTCATCGCACCCATCTTATACACATCCTCGGTCTGCTCTTCGCGGATAACGTCGATGATATCGTCGTAGGTTACAATACCCAGGAGCACGTTGTTCTCGTCCACAACAGGAACTGCGAGGAAGCCGTAGGTGATGAAGATCTTGGCTGTCTCCTCCTGGTCAGTGTCGTCGTGTACCGAGATTATATCGGTCTCCATTATATTCTTGATTATCTCGTCATCCTCGTGCTCTAAAAGATCACGGAGGGATACAAGGCCGATAAGCCGCTTGAGCTGGTCCACCACATAGATGATATAGAGGGTCTCGACATCCTTTGCATGCTGGCCGCGGATAAACTTGAGGGCCTGCCCTACTGTGATGTTTGACTTGATGGCGATATAGCGGGGGGTCATGAGGCCTGCCGCATCATCCTCGTCGAACTTGAGCAGGAAGATCATCTCCTTCTTGACGTCATCGGAGAGGTTCTCCCATACCGACTTGCGCACATCTGGGGATGCAGACTGGATGATATCGACCAGGTCGTCAGGCTCCATCTCCTTCAGGAGCTGCTTAATACCTGTGATTCCGCCGTCTGTAAGGTTCCGGATGATATCCTCCTGGTCCTTGGCAGAGAGGGAGTCCATAAGATCTATCTTCATATCAAGAGGGAGGTTGCGGAATATTACTTTCTCTTCTTCTTCAGAGAGGTCATCCCAGTTCTCGATAAGATCCTGTGTGGAGATATCCTTCAGGTTCTTCTTGAGCTCTGCCGGGTTGAGCATCTGCAGATATTCTTTTATGGATTCCAGTGTGGTCATACGTATATGATCTCCCTCTCAAGCTGGAAGCCTGTGGCCTCCCTGACCTTATCCTCCACAAGGCTGACAAGCTCTTTCACATCCTTCGCAGTGGCGTTGCCGCTGTTCACTATAATATTCGCATGGTGTTCGGATATCTTGGCACCACCGACAGTATAACCTCTTAAGCCCAGGTTGTCTATTATCTTCCCGGACGGAAGTCCGAAAGAGCGGTTGTTCTTGAACACAGAGCCGGCGCAGGGGTATGCGAAGTGCCCCTTCTCTCTCCTGTCCTTCTCGTAGCTCTCCATCTCCCTGCTGAGATCCTCAGCAGAGCCACCAGTGGTGGCAAAGATGCCCTCAAGGATAATGCCGCCGTTGGTCTGGAACGGACTTTTCTTATAGTCAAAGCCGCCTGAAGCGGCATCAAGTGTACAGATATTGCCGTCCCGGTCCAGGTACACCGCTACTTTAAGGGCATCGGAGATGGAGGCGTTGTAGCACCGGGCATTCATATAGATGGCGCCGCCGGTGCTGCCAGGCATGGAGTAGAAGAACTGGAGCCCAGCCCTACCCGCCTTGGATGCAAACAGGGCTACATCGCTTATGGCAGCGCCGCAGCCGGCGTGCAGAAGCCCATTTGTCTCAAGGAATATCTGGTTAAGCCCTTCGGTGGAGATAACAGCACCGTCGTAGCCCTCATCGGGGAACAGCACGTTGGCGCCGCCTCCCAGGATAAAGCACTTCAGGCCGGCTTGGATTGCGATCTCCCTGGCTTTAATAAGGGATTCAATATCCTTTGGAACAACAAAGAAACGGGCAGGTCCACCAATCTTGAATGTGGTGTGGAGCGCCATTCTCTCCTGAGTCAGAACATCTGCGTCTATTCCCTTGAAAAGCCCTTTATCCATACTGTTATGATACTTTTTTTATCCCATAGCTTCAACCATATCTATTAAAAAAAAACTCTCTGATGTATAATAGAGTATGTTTTCCTTCAAGCACTGCTCTGTTCCAGACTGCTCAAACTTCATATTCAACGGCTCAGACCGGTGTCTCAGGCACAGCCTGGACTCTGCCTCTGCCGCCGACGAGGCCAGGAAACTCATAAAAGAGAAAAAGGTGATCAAGGACCTGTGCTTCGAGGGGCTTTCCTTTGAGAATTTCTCGTTCAACGAAAAAACCCTCCACTCCTGCTTTTTCAAAGGGTGCACATTCATAAACTGCACTTTTGAGCTGACAAAGATCCGCCAGTGCTTCTTCGATTTCTCCACCTTCAAGGGATGCATATTCAGAGGGGCCAAGATAAAGCAGAGCTCATTCGCAGTCTCAGTGCTGGAATGGGGAAAGATAAACTCAAGCGAGGTGTTCCACAGCAACTTCAACGGCTGCACCATTCTCAACTTCAACTTAAGCGACAACGACTTCTACTTCTCCTCATTCCTCAATGCCCAGCTCAGGAACATAGATTTCAGCAACTGCAACATAAAGAAGGCAAGCTTTGTCTTCTCCAAGCTGGAGAGCATAAACTTCAAGAACTCCAATGTTCAGGAAGCCCTGTTCGAGATTACAGGTACTATCTATGGCTGAGAAAAACAGCTGGAAGTGGCAGCTGGCAAACCGGATAACCACAGCAGATGAGCTTGCTAAGCTGATAAAGCTCTCCCCTGCAGAGAAAGCTGATATAGAGAAGAGCCTTGAGCTTTTCCGTATGGCCATAACCCCCTACTACGCCTCCCTTATGGACAAGGATGACCCACGCTGCCCTATTCGGATGCAGATGATTCCATCATCTTCAGAGCGTGTCAGAGGTGAGTTTGACCTGGATGACCCCCTGGGAGAGGTAAAGTACAACCCTGCCCCAAATGTGGTTCGCCGCTATCCAGACCGGGCCCTTCTGCTTGTGACCATGCAGTGCGCCTCCTACTGCCGCCACTGCACACGCCGCCGGGTGGTGGGGAGCACCGACTGTACCATATCGAAAGAGCAATTACAAAAGGCACTTGAGTATATACGCAAGACCTCGGAGATCAGAGATGTGCTTATCTCCGGCGGCGACCCGCTCATAATGGAGACCAATGTACTTGAGGAGATAATAGCAGCAGTCCGGGCCATCCCTCATGTGGAGGTTATCCGTATCGGTACCCGGGTACCTGTAATGCTCCCGATGCGGATAGACAGAGAGCTTACCGACATGCTCAGGAAGTACCATCCTGTCTGGGTGAATACACACTTCAACCACCCCAAGGAGCTGACCAGGGAGGCTATGGAGGCCTGCGAGAAGCTGGTGGATGCCGGAATCCCGGTGGGAAACCAGACTGTGCTCCTTAAGGGGATAAATGATGATGCAGAAATCCTTAAGAAGCTGTTCCTGGGGCTTGTGAAGCACCGGGTACGCCCCTACTACCTTTTCCAGTGCGACCTGAGCGTGGGGATAAGCCATTTCCGCACCCCGGTGGAGAAAGGGATAGAGATTATGCACAGCCTCACCAGCTCCATATCAGGCTATGCGGTGCCCAAGTATGCCATAGACCTGCCTGTCGGCGGTGGCAAGGTGACCTTGGGCTACAATTATGTGGTCTCCAAGGAAGACAAGGAGCTGGTGCTTGAGAACTACCTTGGAAAGCTTTACCGCTATCCTGCCAAGTAACCGGCAGTTGAAATCCCGCTTCTGTTGAGATATAATTAAAATGATGTACCCAAGATTCAGAGCTTTCCTTTTAATAATGCTCCTTACTCTTTTGTCCGGCATCCCGGTCCTGGCACAGAACACCCCTGCGGAGCGGTTCAAGAACAGGCTGGACGGAGCCTGGGTGAAGAAGGAGAAGGACGGCTCTTCCACCATCATCAACTACAACTATTCATCCAACGATATAATCATGTTCAGCGATGCCCAGGGGGTGCAGGAGGTCTACCTCTGCTCGCAGTTCAGCCCCACCCTGCGCGAGAACACATGGTATATGGTGGGGACCAACGACATGGTGCCGTTCATCAGGATGAACATAACCATGCGGCTCGATTCTGACAACGAGTGCTACTTCACAATACGGGAAGAGGGAATCAAGAACGAGGATGTGATCTGGTCCGGCAAGTATGTGCGGATGACAGAATATGGCGAGAAGAAGGCTCCTAAGGAGGAGAAGCAGTTTGTCCTGGACGGACAGTACAAAAACGACACCATGACTCTTGCCTTCTCCAAGAATCACTTTATCCTTACCGACGACAAAGGGAACAGGTCAGGCCTTGCAGCCCTCTATGACTACGAGGATATCTCTATACTTGAGCTCCGTTTCCTGGGCAAGGAAGGAAAGCTTGAGAGCCTGCTCCAGTACAGGTTCGAGCACTCTATAACAGAGACTGACGATGCTATCCTGGTGGATATAGACATGACACCCGGGAAGATAAAGATACATGGATTCAAGGCTTCGGGAGAGCCCAAGCTGGTCCTTACCCAGAAGATAGCCAAGGAGACAGCAGAATAAGCTACATCCGCATAGGAACGCCGGATGAGGCCAGATACTCCTTTATACCCTGCACAGTGTAATCCCCATAGTGGACCATCGAGGCAATAAGGGCTGCATCTGCATTGCCGTTCTTGAAGACATCCTCAAGATGCTCAGGCTTTCCTGCACCGCCCGATGCGACAACAGGGACTCCGACATTGTCGGAGATCATCTTGGTAAGGGTAATCTCGTAGCCGTTCTTGGTGCCGTCGGCATCTATGGAGTTAAGGACAAACTCGCCTGCACCCAGCTTCTCGGCCTGCTTTGCCCATGCAAGGGCATCCAGATCGGTGGCGGTGCGGCCGCCGTTTATAAAGACACGGTAGCCTGACGGCATATCGGGATCGCGGGCTGCATCCATTCCAAGCACTATGCACTGGCGGCCGAAGATGGAGGCTCCCTCTTCTATTATAGAAGGATTCTTGACAGCCTGGGAGTTCACGCTTATCTTCTCGGCCCCTGCCAGAAGAACACGCCGCATGTCAGAGACACTTGCAATGCCGCCACCCACAGAGAACGGTATGAAGATGCGCTCTGCCACCCGCTCCACAACGTCGATCATAATTCCACGCTTCTCGGCAGATGCTGTTATGTCGTAGAAGACAAGCTCGTCAACGCCGTCGCGATAGTATTTCTCGGCCATCTCGACAGGATCGCCGATATCGATATTTCCTTTGAACTTGATTCCTTTGGTTGTCTTTCCGTCCCGCACATCCAGGCAGATTATTATTCTTTTCTTAAGCATGTCAGGCCTCGCACTCGATGAAATTCCGCATTATCTGGATTCCCACAGGACCAGATTTCTCGGGATGGAACTGGGCTGCCGAAACATTGTCCCGGCTTATGATTGAATAGAACGGAACCATGTATTCAGTCTGTGCTATGCCATATTTCGGCTCAACAGAGGGGTAATAGGAATGGACAAAGTAGACATCAGGAGATGCCGGGATATCCTTTAGAAGATAGTGATCCTGCACCTTGTCAAAGCTGTTCCACCCTATCTCTGGCACCTTGAGACCGCCTGATGGGAAACGCTTGACTGTGCCGGGAATAAGACCCAGGCAGTCCACATCACCCTCCTCTGAATGGTCCAGGATTATCTGGCATCCCAGACAGATTCCGAAAATAGGCTTTCCACTCTTGGCAAAATCCTTCATCATGGTTCCAAGCCCGGTGGCATTCAGCTGCCCCATGGCATAGGCTGCCTCGCCCACTCCAGGGAACAGAAGCTTGTCGCACTTAAAAAGCTCATCCGCCTTGTCTGATATGATAAAATCGGCCTTAAGGAACTTCAGGAGGTTCTGTATGCTCCGCAGGTTTCCGGCCTTGTAATCAACAACGCCTGTCTTCATCTCTCGTTAAGCTCCGAAATAAAATACTCAAACACAGGGCCGCCCTTCTCCTTTGGGACAATTATACCCCTTATCTGCACCTTCTCTGCATTGGTGGAAACCGGCCTTCCGGTGTTGTATTCTGCGATCTCAATCTTTTTGATCAGGTTCTGGACAAAGAGCTTGACCACAGGAGATGCCACCCTTGCATCCTTCTCGTTTGCAAAGCAGAGGTCGGAATCCAAGGTATAGAAGCCGCTTGTTATATTGGCCCACAGATAGACCTGATAGTGGCGCTTGAGTGTCAGATCCTGTATAGAAGGATTGTCCCGGAACACAAAGATATCCTGGGTGTAGAGGCCGTCCAGCTCGGAGATCAGGTAGCTGTCCGGATCGTAGTCGGCCAGAAGCTTCTGCATGTCATCCTCGGTGTAGATGATCAGCTTGCTGCTCGGGAGGCAGTAGCCTGCGCCAGTCTCCAGATCTTTGTAGTAGTCAAAGCCGTTCTCGGCCTTTTTCTCGTAGCGCTTTTTAGCATTGAAATATGCCTTGGCGTGGAGCTTGCTGTAATCGCCCTCAAGGAAGACAGTGATCTTGTCGGGGGTGATGAAGCAGCAGTAGATACGGTCTGTGTTCCTTATGACCTGGTCGGGGATGCCGTTCTTGGCGAACATATCGGCAAACATGCCGGGCAGAGCATCCACCCTCCCTGCCAGATAAGTGGAGCATCCCCCCGGTATGAAACCGGGCAGGGACACTTCAGATTTTCCCTTTCTGCCCGTGGTGGCACACCCTGCCAGCACAAGGCACAGGAGAAGAGATAATATTAATTTTTTTCAACTGCAACCATGCATGTGTAGTCGCCTCATTAGCATTCTGTCATGCCCTCGGTCTTTTCCCAGTCCAGCTTCTCGGTAAGGGTCT
>JAGCPA010000022.1 GCA_017642445.1 Spirochaetia bacterium | reverse complement strand
TCCTCTGCACCCCCTGCCAGCATAATATCCTGCTGTCCGTTCCGTATGTTCTCAAAGGCATAGCCGATAGACATGCTGCCCGATGTGCAGGCTGTGTTTGTAGTTATAAGGCGGCCGGTGAGGCCGTAGAATACACTTATGTTTGCTGCACAGGTCTGCGGCATCATCTTGATGTAGGTGGTGGCACTTATCTTGTTGGTGGTGTTGGTGATAAGCATGGAATAGAAATCGAGGAGAGAGTCTATGCTTCCCGCAGAGGAACCATAGGCCACACCGCACCGGCCGGCTGTAAGCTCAGGGCTTTCTGCAAGACCTGCATCCTTAAGGGCGTTGTCGGCGCTGGTTATAGCCATAAGGGCAATTCTCCCCATCCCCCTTATTTTCTTTCTTGGGAAATCGGGAGGGGTAAAATCGACGGGACAGGCCAGATGGGTATTCATCCCCTGGTACTTCTCCCACTCGCTCATATATTTAATTTTGTTTTTCTTCTGCTTAAGGGCGGCAAAAATCTCAGGCCATTCATTTCCCAAGGCTGATACAACGCTGCCACCGGTTACTACAACTCTTCTGCTCATAAAAGACCGCCGTTTACAGAGATGACCTGCCGTGTTATGTATGATGCCTCGTCAGAAAGGAGGAAAATGACAGCAGCCGCCACCTCCTCCGGCTTTCCGAATCTTCCCATAGGAATAGCAGGCAATACCTTATCCTCGGGAACCTCTCCTATCATGTCTGTCTGGATTACACCGGGAGCTACGCAGTTCACTGTTATGGAGCGGCTGGCAAGCTCGGTGGCAAGTGCTTTTGTAGCCCCAATTATTCCGGCCTTGGAGGCGCTGTAGTTCACCTGGCCGCGGTTTCCCATAAGGCCGGAGACTGATGCGATTGTAACTATGCGCCCCTTCTTCTTGCGGCACATAGGCATTACCAGAGGAGAGAGGACATTGAAGAAGCCGTTCAGGTTGGTGTTGATCACAGAGTCCCACTGCTCGTCCGACAAGGCTACAAAGGTGTTGTCGGAGCAGATTCCTGCGTTGCACACAATGCCCCACAGCGGCCCCTGCTCTTCCCAGAGGGCTTCCAGTTTCTCCCTGCAGTCGGCCCGGTCAGAGATGTCAAACTGGATAAGGCTGCAAGCGCCGCCATCTGCTTCAATCTCGGACTTCAGCTCAGCTGCCGGCTTGCTGCTTTTATTGTAGTGGGCAATTACCTCATATCCTGCTTTTGCGGCAGCAAGGGCAATGGCACGTCCAATTCCTCTTCCTGCCCCGGTGATAAGCACCTTCTTTCTATCCATAAGAGCTCCTTCTCCCATCATATACCTAATTCTTTAAGATCATCAACTTCCATCACAGTCAGCTTGCCCGATGCAACCAGAGTATCTCCAATATATGCAGTGCAGTTGAAAGAGAAGACCCTGTCCACAATATCCTGCTGACAGTCCAAGACTGTTACAGTTGTTCCCGCCTTGAGCACTGGGATAAAAGACTTGAACTCCGAGACGCTGAGGATCACACCCACTTTCGGCGGCAGCCCCCTGCGGCGGTTGTCGATACCAGAAAGGGCAGAGATGCTCTGGGCCATATACTCAAAGGTGACATAGGATGGGATTCCTCCCAGAGCCTCGTCATAGAACATGGAGCCCTCTGTCACATCAACCTGGGTCGTTATGGAATATTTGTCGCAGTCCACATCCACAGCCCTGTCCAGAAGGAACATCCTCCCTTTGTGGGGCAGCAGGTTTATAAG
>JAGCPA010000021.1 GCA_017642445.1 Spirochaetia bacterium | reverse complement strand
CCTTGGAAAAAAGACAATTCTATATCCGATGCCTGTATTTATGGTGGGCACTTATGATAAAGAGGGGAAACCCGACCTGATGGCTGCAGCCTGGGGAGGTGTGTTCAACGAGGGGATGGTCTGCCTGTGCCTGGACAGAGGACATAAGACTGTTGCCAACCTCAAGGAGCGCAAAGCTTTCACTGTAGCTGTAGCTGATGCCGGCCATGTGGCTGAATGCTACTATGTGGGAATAGTATCTGCCAACGATGAGGCTGACAAGCTGGGCAAGGCTGGTCTTACCGCTGTAAAGAGCTCTGCTGTGGATGCCCCTGTGATAGATGAGCTGCCTCTGACTCTGGAGTGCGAGCTTGTCAGCTATGATGATGAGACTGAGCAGGCTGTGGGAAACATCATAAATGTGATTGCAGATGACAGCATAATGACCGGTGGGAAAGTGGATCCTGCCAAGCTCAAGGCAATAACCTACGACCCGGTCAATCACACATATATCCAGCTGGGCGAGGTTGTGGGAAAAGCTTTCTCCGACGGCAATAAGCTGAAATAAATCAGATCATCAGGTGTGCCATCACTTTGGCATCGTTCTGAAGATTCTTTATCCAGGTATACTCATTAGGCATGTGGCAGGTCTCGTCTATTGTGGACCAGACTGCTACATTCATACCCATATTCCTTAAGTGGGCTGCCACAGTGCCGCCGCCGATTCCCACCAGCTTTGCCTCTTTGCCTGCAACATCCTTGAGCACCTGGGCAAGCCGCTTTATGATATGGCTTTCTGGATCTGATTTCTTTGAGATATCATTCTGGACAGCCTCAAAAGAGATCTCCACACCGTACTGCTTTTCCACCTGACGGCATCTTTCCTTAATCTCTTTTAAAATTCCTTCCCGGTCGGCTGTAGGGAGGATGCGGCAGTCCAGGTAGAAGACATCCTCGCCCGGAATAGTGTTCACATTAGGGATGTTTGCCTCTTTCTTGGTGGGGGCAAATGTGGAGCATGGCGGGTTGAACAGGCTGTCCTGCTGATCCTTGAAGAGCTCGCCAAGCTCGGCCATCTTGAGCACCAGAGCGCTGGCTGCCACAAAGGCGTTCTTACCCAGCTCGGGGCGGGATGCGTGGCACTGCACTCCCTTGGTGCGGAACCTTAGCCACAGTATATTTTTCTCTGCTATCTCAATCTCGTCCCCGGTGCTGCATCCTGCATCTGGAACCAGGGCATAGTCGTCCTTTCCAAAGATATCGGAGTGATGTTCGATAATATATTTGAGGCCGTAGACAGAGCCTATCTCCTCGTCTGCCACAAACAGAAGCTTTACAGTGTATTCCGGCTGTATTCCGGCGTTCTTGAGAGCCAGCGCCGCCATTACCGATGATACTATGCCGTGCTGGTTGTCCTCCACTCCGCGGCCATAGAGCTTTCCATCCTTCTCCACCACAGTGAACGGGTCGGTGTTCCACAGCTTAAGGTCTCCTGGGGGCACCACATCCACATGGCTCATGATCCAGAAGTTTCTGTCTGTTTTCTTGCCCGGAATTGTGAGTATCAGGCTGGGGCGCACCCCTTTGTATGCCTTGTCATGCGGTGCCTCTATGTACTGGAAATCGGTGTAACCCTGCTTTCGGAGCCAATCCTCAAGTGCATGTGCTTTCTTTTACTCTCCCTCGCCCCCCGAGAGTGGAGAGATGGCTGGAATGGAGGAGAGAAGTGTTTCCAACTCCACGAAAGTCTCTTTATGGTCATCAATATAATTGCAGATATCTTT
>JAGCPA010000020.1 GCA_017642445.1 Spirochaetia bacterium | reverse complement strand
TCTGCGGCTCTTTCAGCTCCCAGAAAATCTTCTCCTCTGCAATAGCTTTCTTGAGTTTTGCATCTACCTTCATGCCGCTGTCGGTGAAGATCATTACTGCATCCTCTGCCGGTTTTTTCAGGTACTGGAGGAACATCTCCACATCTTTTTTCTTTAGCTCTGCGGCATCATTTATGAATATGAGTTTGAAGCTTGAGAACATCCCAAGGCTTTCGGCTGCTCCTATCGCCTCGGACATATCTGAATCGTATGGATAAAAGGTATATTCTTCTATCTCATCGCCATACTGCTTTTTGATCTCTGTGCGGATTGAATCTATGTATGCTTTTTTCTCTCCCAGCTCTGGTCCTGTCAGGAGATAGCTGCTCTTAATCATTCTTCTTCAAACTTGTTCTCGAAGATCTTGCTGATTGCTTCTACAGCCTCTGCCTCGTCGGCTCCGTCGGCCTTGAGTGTAAGGACAGTCTGGTATGTGGCGGCAAGGGTGATTATGCCCATAATGGATTTTGCATTGATCTCATCGTCATCCTTTGACAGTGTTATGTCGGACTTGAATTTGTTGGCAACTTTGACAATCATTGCAGCAGGTCTTGCGTGAATTCCTGCACGGTTTCCAATTATGACTTGTTTAGTGATCATGTTTATTCCTCGCCATATTTGTGTTCGTTGTTATAGAAAGAGGAGATATTCTTGGCCTCGAGCCACTGAATAGTCCTCCGGTTGAATTCCTTTGCCGAGAAGTAGCCCATGTTCTTGAGCCGCTCATTTCTCGCACCGGTCTCGATGATGATAGGGATGTTCCGTCCAGGTTTTACCGGAATTGTCAGAGCCGGAATCTGCACCCCGAGAATCTCGGTTGTGTTCTCGTCGGTACCCAGCCTGTTGTACTCCTTCTCGTTATCCCATTCCTCAAGGTTCACCACCAGCTGGATCTCCTTCTGGTCCATTACAGCTCCGATTCCATACAGGTGGGAGATGTTGATTATTCCAAGTCCGCGGATTTCCATGTGGTGTGCCAGCTGCTGGTTGCCTCCGCGGCCCACCAGGCTGTTGCCATAGAGGTTACGGATCTCAACCACATCGTCGGCAATAAGGCGGTGGCCCCGCTCTATAAGCTCAAGTGCGGTCTCGCTCTTTCCTACGCCGCTCTTTCCCTGGATAAGGATTCCCAGGCCGTAAACCTCAACCAGATCGCCATAGATAAGCTGTTTTGGGGCAAATACAGAACCCAGGATACGGGCCAGCCGCCTGGTGAGCTCTGCCGTGGAAAGCGGTGTCACCAGAAGCGGACAGTTGGCCTTTGACGCTATAGCCTTGATCTTCTCGCCAGGCTGCAGCTCTGAGGTGAAAATACAGCATGGTATCTGGTATGAGAAGAATTTTTCTATGTTCTGGAAGTCAAAGTTCTGCTCTTCCTCCATCTTCTCGATGAAGTTGGATTCTCTTATTCCGAATATCTGGATACGCTGATATGTGAAGTTGTCGAAGAAGCCGATAAGAGCCAGACCCGGCCGGTCAAGGAAAGAGTTTGTAATCTCATTCCCAAGCCCCTGGCGGCCTGCAACGCATTTCAGCGACAGAGCATCATTTTCCTTCAGGTCCAGATCAAGCAGATCCAGGACAGTAAAATTCTTCATACCAGAACTATTTTATACTATGTAAGAACAAAAGGGAAGAGTTGAAAATCAGTTCGATTTTTCCTGCATCTTCTCTTTTTCTTTCACAATCTTGGTCTTCACCTTCTCTGTAAGCTGGTCTATGGCGTCATAGAGATCGCCGTTTGTGGTCTCAATATAACCATCGCCGCCCCACTTGAAAGCGAAGGTGCTTTTCAGGGTATACATTCCGTTTGCCCGCTCTACAGTGATCTCCAGGAATGTCAGTGTGTCCTCGGCAGTCGCAAGACGTTTGAACTTCTTCTCGATCTGCTCTCTAGTCTTGTCAGAAACTTCATAATGGATTCCTCTGATTTCAAAATTCATACTTGCCTCCTGATTATTGATTTATATTTTGAAACTGTACGTCTGGCCATGTCTATTCCCCTCTCCTTGAGTATATCAGATATCTGCTGGTCGGAGAGGCGTTTATCTTTATTTGATTCCATGATCTCTTTTATGATCTCCAGCACGCTTTCTCCCTGCGACGGGAAGAAGTAGCTGAAGGGGTAGAAGCCCCAGTCGGTCTGGACATATTTGGAGTTTGCAATCCTGGATACTGTCGATTCATTCCGTTTTATGATCTTTGCGAACTCGCGCTGTGTAAGAGGCTTGAGATACTTCGGCCCCTTGAGGAAGAAGTCCCTCTGGCATTGGATGATGGCCTCGGCCGCTTTCTCCAGGGTCTCTTTGCGCATATCTAGGATACTGATGAAGCTCTCGGCATCCTGCACCTTGTCGTGGACAAACTTCTTTGCCTCGGGGTCTGCATCGGGGGATTCATCCAGCTCCTTGAAGCTTCCGTTCACCTGCAGCATAGGGATTGCCAGGTCGTTCATGTAGACCGAGAGCTCGCCATCTTTTGCTGTTATGGTGAGTGATGGAATAACCGACTGGTCGGGCTGGGTGGTGAAGCTCCTGCCTGGGAACGGGTTGAGTGTCCTGATGAAATCCCTTATTTCCAGCACCTCTTTCTCTGTCTTGTTAAGCTTGGCCGCTATTTCCTTATACTGCCCCTTCTCAAGCTCCTCCAGGTGCTCTTTTATCACAGTCTCGGTCCCATCCGGCTCGTCGTCGCAAAGGGATGCCTGTACTGCCAGCGATTCTTTATAATCTGAGACACAGGTTCCCTGGGGATCCAGCATCTGCACCAGGCTGACCGCTTTCTTAAGGGTCTCTTCATCAGCATCCGGAACTGCTTCCTTGGCGGAAATATTCAGAAAACCATCGTTGTTCAAACTTTGAACAAGTATCTCTGCAGTCTCTATGATTTCTTTATCAATATTTTTCTGAACTCCAAGCTGCAGAAGGAGATGCTCTTGCAGCGACTCTTTCTGGGTAAGTGTGTTCTCCAGGAACTGCTGCTTACGGTCGGCCTTGTCCTCGTCCCAGTCGACAGGAGTGTTGTCCTTTGGAAAAGAGTCCTCCAGGTGGCTGAGCAGGACTTCGGAGCTGCTTGCCTCTTCCAGGGCAGGGTTTTCATCCAGCTTCTTCTTGATCTCCTCCTGAAGCTCAAGTACAGGCATGGCAAGGAGATGCATCATCATCCGCATCTGCGGTGCCAGTTTCAGTGACATGTTCTGGTTCTGGCCCATTGCCAGATTGGTTGCCTGAATAGCCTGCATAACTATATTATACCCCAAAAACCAGAATTTGGCAAAAAAGTTTCTGCTATTGCGAAAAACCTATAACCAATATATAATTATATAGTTATGAAACAATATCTTGATTTAGTGAAATATGTGCTGGAGAACGGACAGCGCAAGGTGAACCGGACCGGAGTAGCCACATTGAGCTGTTTTGGAGTGTTCTATAAGGTGAATCTGGCAGAGGGATATCCGCTGCTGACCACCAAGAAGGTTTATTTCAAATCTATGCTCCAGGAGCTTTTCTGGTACCTTTCGGGCGAGGAGCATATCCGCAACCTGCGCCAGCATACCAAGATATGGGATGCCTGGGCCGACGAGGAAGGACATCTGGAGACAGCATACGGCCGTTTCTGGCGGCGTTTCCCAGTGCCGGAAAAGGGGCTTCCGGGAGAGAAGTGGGCCACAAAGTGGGTAACCACCGATCCTGTGACAGGACAGAAAACCTTTGACCAGATCCAGTATGTAATCGATTCACTTAAAGAGATCAAGAAGAACCCGGAATCCCCGGCGCTCCGGCGGCTGGTGGTAAGCGCATGGCATCCTGCGAATGCGGCAGAGAGCCTTCTGCCCCCATGCCACTACAGCTTCTGTTTCAACGTGACAGGCGGCAAGCTCAACTGCCATCTTACCCAGCGTTCTGCCGACATTGCACTGGGCGTTCCATTCAACATCGCATGCTATGCACTCCTTACCATGATGCTGGCCAAGGAGACCGGCTTTGAGGTTGGCGAGTTTGCCCATACACTGATAGATGCCCATATCTACGAGAATCATATCGACGGCCTCAAGGAGCAGCTGACCAGAACCCCTGGCAAGCTGCCGACAGTTAAGATTGCGGACAAGCCTTTCAACGAGCTTACCCCCGATGATATCGAGCTTATAGGCTACGAGCCCCAGGGCTTCATCAAGTTTGGAGTTGCAGTCTGACCATGAAAGAGATAAATGTCATTGTGGCCATGACTGAAAGCCGTGTGATAGGCAAGGACGGCACACTTCCCTGGCACCTCTCTGAGGACCTCAAGCTGTTCAAGGCCCACACCACCGGCAATATCGTGATCATGGGACGGAAGACCTTTGACTCTATCGGCAGACCCCTGCCGAACCGGCGTAACATGGTTGTCTCCAAGAGCATCAAGGATGCAGATAAAGTGGCTGGCGTTGAATATTTCCCAGACCTGGACCATGCCATTGAGGCGGCGCAGGAGGGGGATGGCCGGATTTTCATAATCGGCGGAGCAAGCATATATCACCAGATGATAGAGAAGGCTGACCGTCTTTATATTTCCCTGGTGGAGGGCAATTTTGAGGGAGACACCTATTTCCCCGAGATCAGGGAGGATGTGTGGAAGGTTACAGGAACCGAGCCGCACACCGGATTTACGCTTAAAATTTACGAGAGAAAATAGATTGGAGGAGAGCTGTGGACGACTTAAAGCTTGAGATTAAGAAAATTATTATTTCAGCTTTGGAGCTTGAGGATATCAAACCGGAGAATATTGTGGATTCCGAGCCGCTGTTCGGAGCAGGGCTGGGCCTTGATTCCATAGATGCCCTGGAGCTGGGAATTGCACTTAAGAAAAAGTTCGGTATTTCTTTCTCGGCCGAGAGCAGCGACAACAGAAAACATTTTGCATCGGTTGATGCACTTGCAGCATATATTTCAGCTCAGAAAAACGGAGAGGCAAAATGACAAAAGAGGAAATTTTTGAGAAGCTGAAAGAGATCTTCATAAGCGAGTTTGAGCTGGAAGAGTCAAAGATAACTATGGATGCGCTGGTGGCAGAGGATCTGGACCTGGACAGCATAGATGCAGTGGATATCATTGTAAAGATGAAGAGGTTCCTCCCTGCCAAGATAAACCCCGATTCCTTCAGGAAAGTCCGCACTGTAGGGGATGTGGTTGATATTCTGTACGAGGCATCAAAGGCAAAGTAAGTGGCTTGGTCGCATAAGCGGATAAAGGCGGTGCTGTGCATCGGATTCCTGGTGTGCGGCGCTCTGGTTGCCCTGAAGACTGGCTCTGCCAGAATACTTACCTTCTATCCTGCTCTGGTGAACCTGTTCTTCCTTGTGCTGTTCGGGCATACCCTGTTCGCAGGGCCCAGCATGGTGTACCGGTTCGCCACCCTTAAGGACAAGAGCATTGTCATAAGCCCTTATCGGAGAAAGATTGCAGCATACTGCCGGAACGTGACTCTGGTATGGTGCTGTTTTTTTATTGTAAACGGAACTGTTGCCCTTATATCGGTCTTCGGAGAATCCTACCGGTTCTGGGCTCTTTATAATGGCTGCATAGCCTACATTCTGATGGGGCTGCTGTTCATAGGAGAGTATATTGTGCGTAAGGTTGTTCAGAAAAACATGAGAGGAGAATTCATCCCGCTGACCCAGGTGAAGCTTGATTCCAGAGCTATGGATTCCATAGTCTGCTATCAGGGAAAATACACAGACGGCATCTTCAAGACCTGGCAGGAGTTTGCCCGGGACTGCACCAAGATGCGGCATTTCCTCATGTCTCAGAATGTGGAGAAGTGGATTCTCAACTGCGAGGACTGCTACTATTTCTATGTAACCTTCGCCTCCCTCCTGCAGTGCCAGAAGGAGATTCTCCTTACCGCCAACATAACTCCGGAATTCATAAAGGAGATCAGGCTCCCAGGCATCGGCTTCCTTACCGACCAGAATGCACCTGACTCCACCGATATAGGAACTATACTAGAACGGAGTTCAGACTCTATAGAGGATTTCCCTCCGATTGACCCCTCTACCACTAAGATTCACATGTATACTTCAGGCAGCACCGGACACCCCAAGGCTGTGCTCCAGCGGATGAAGGAGTTCGAGATGGACAACGCCTTCATCATGTCCAAGTGGGGCGATGAGTTCTGGAAACGGAAGGTGTGCTCCTGTGTGAATCAGCATCATATCTACGGCCTTCTTTTCTCGGTTATGCTCCCGTTTGCGGCCGGCATTCCGTTCCGCCGGAACCGTATTACTGTTCCGGCAGAGTTCAAGAGCCTTACCGACGATTCCTATATGATTATCGCTGTACCTGCTTTCCTTAAGCGGACAGTGGAGGACGAGACAGAATCCTTCGGCCTCAAGAGCCCGGTCATCTTCACCTCAGGCGGCGTGCTTACCCCCGATGTGGCAAAGAAGACAGACGAGATTATGGGATTCTGGCCTATCGAGGTATACGGCAGCACCGAGACTTCGGGCATAGCATACCGGCAGTCCAAGAACGGCCTTGAATGGACCCCTTTTGACAACGCCGAGATAACACAGAACGCCGATGGCTGCCTTATTATCCGCTCGCCATATATCAGCGACCCGGCCGGTTTTGAGACTGCCGACCTGGTTGAGATTTTAAGCGACGGCCGGTTCCTTCTTAAGGGGCGCTCCGATTCTATCGTGAAGATCGAGGAGAAGCGTATCTCTGTGACAGAGGTGGAGAACCGCCTTAATCAGAACCCTTATGTCAAGGACAGCTGTGTGATAGCAATGGCAGACAGGCGGCAGTATCTGGCTGCAGTCGTAGTCCTTTCCCCGGAGGGAGAGAAATTCTTTGCCGGCAAGGAAAAGTTTGATATAAACCAGTACTTCAGAAACTATCTGGCTGGCTTCTTCGAGGCTGTGGTGCTGCCCCGGAAGTGGCGGTATATGGATGCCATCCCTCAGAATGCCATGGGCAAGCGGAAGAAGGATGATATCAAAGCACTCTTTGAGAAGAAGATAGAGGATATCCACGGCATCTCCTTTGCTATAAAAGAGCAGGAGGATAAAAAAGTAGCTGTTACATTTGCCGCCCCAGAGAGCTGCGATTTCTACGATGGCCATTTCCCGGAGCAGAAGTTCCTCCCGGCAGTGGCTCAGTTCCATATTGCTGTTAAAGTTGCAGAGCAGTACTTCAAGAGAGAGATTCCTCTGGTGGAGACCAAGCGTATCAAGTTCTCCCATCCTGTGCTGCCTGAGATTCCTGTTATCCTGACCATAACCTGCGACGGCAGCAAGTTCCAGTTCACCTACAGCGACGAGTCTGGAAAAGAGTATTCAAGAGGCACCTTCTTCTCCAAGGAGCAGCAGTGAGCGAGATCAAGCAGGGGGCTGTGATTCCGGTCTACAACCACGGCAGCACCGCAGAGCCCATAGTAGATTTCCTTGTGGCTCATCACATCCCGGTGATTCTGGTGGATGACGGCAGCTACCTGAAGACCAAGGCTGCCCTTGCCAAGATAGAGAAAAAATATCCTCAGGATGTGACTCTGCTGACCCTGCCAGAGAACCAGGGGAAGGGGGCTGCGGTGCTGACCGGAATAGAGATGGCGGCAAACCTCGGCCTTACCCATGTGCTCCAGATAGATGCGGACGGACAGCATGACATAAACCGGGTGGAGCCTTTCTTTGAGCTTTCCAGGGAGCACCCTGAAGCCCTTATCTGCGGCTATCCTGAATACGACGAGACAGTGCCTAAAAACCGCCTTACAGGGCGCAAGATCACAAACACCATGATTGCGATCGAGACCTTGGGAAGCGGCATACGCGATGGAATGTGCGGCTTCAGGGTCTATCCGGTGGATGCAACCCTTAAGGTCAGAAAACAGCTTTCGTTCCCACGCATGGGCTTTGATATTGATATTCTGGTCAAACTCTACTGGTCTGGTGTCCCTGTCGTATCAAGCCCTGTCGGGGTGACCTATCCTGAGGGCGGTGTCTCCAACTTCC
>JAGCPA010000019.1 GCA_017642445.1 Spirochaetia bacterium | reverse complement strand
CCTCTGTCCAGGCACAGGCAGACCATCCCCTCGTTGAACACACCTCCCCAGGCTGCAGCCATCAGGTCGGGTTTCCCCTCTTTATCATAAGTGCCCACCATAAATACAGGCATCGGATATAGAATTGTCTTTTTTCCAAGGTTGATTTTCATAGTTCCCTCCTTCTGCAGTATAGCATAGTTTTTTAAAAAGTAGTAAAATAGATGGCATGTTAGACATAAAATTCATCAAGGAACACCTTGAGCAGGTTAAGAAGAACATCAAAGACAGGAACATGGTGGCCGATGCCGACCTTGTAGTTAAGCTTTATGACGAAAAGAACGCCATGCAGCAGAAGCTGGATTCCCTCCGCCAGATGCGGAACGAGAACGCAGCCAAGATGAAGGGCAAGCTGGAGCAGGATGTGCGCACTGCGCTGATTGCCGAGGGCAAGAAGCTTAAAGAGGACATCGCAGCTCTTGAGAAGGATTTTGAGGAGAAGGACAAAGCTTTCAAGGTAGCCATGATGGACATTCCTAACATGGCCCACCCCGATGCCCCGATCGGCAAAGAGGACAAGGAGAACCTTGAGGTCAAGAAGTGGGGTAACATACCTCAGTTCGACTTCCAGCCAAAGGACCATGTGGAGCTCTGCGAGGCCCTGGATCTGGTGGACTTTGAGACTGCGACCCGGGTTTCCGGCACCAAGTTCTACTACCTTAAGAACGAGGCTGTAGTGCTTGAGCTTGCCCTGACCCGCTATGTCATGGACATTATTATGAAAGAGGGCTTTACCCCGTTCATCACACCGGATGTTGCCAAGGAAGAGGTTGCAGCCGGAATCGGATTCAATCCACGTGGCGAGGAAAGCAACATTTATACAGTTGAGGGAACCGGAACCTGTCTTGTTGGAACTGCCGAGATAACACTGGGCGGCTACTTCGCAGGCAAAACTATCGATGCAAGCAAGCTCCCTATAAAGATGGCAGGCCTTTCCCACTGCTTCCGCCGGGAAGCAGGCGCCGCCGGCCAGTTCTCCAAGGGCCTTTACAGAGTGCACCAGTTCTCCAAGGTGGAGATGTTCATCTACTGTCTGCCCGAGAAATCTGACGAGATGCACCAGTATATCCGCTCTGTGGAGGAGAAGATCTTCCAGGGTCTGGATGTTCCATATAGAGTTGTAGACACATGCACCGGAGACCTGGGAGCCTCAGCTTACCGCAAGTATGACCTTGAGGCATGGATGCCTGGCCGCGGCGACTATGGCGAGATAACCAGCACCTCCAACTGCACCGATTTCCAGGCACGCCGCCTCGGAATCAAGTACAAGGACGAGAACGGAACAGCCTATCTGCACATGCTCAACGGCACAGCCATGGCTCTGACACGGGCTATGATCGCCATCATCGAGAACAATCAGCAGGCAGACGGCTCTATACTGATTCCAAAGAACCTGGTGCCATACACCGGATTCGACAGGATCGTACCTAAAAAATAATTATGGGAACACTTGGGGAACTGCTTCCTAACTTCATGCACTTTGACTCTGTAGAGAGTGCAAACCTTATCCTTATGCTGGGAACTATCCTGTTCCTGGGCGCCATAGGGGGCAGGCTGTTCCAGAAGCTCAGGATTCCCCAGGTAGTAGGCTACATCGTAATAGGTATTCTGATAGGCCAGTCGGGCCTGCAGGTGCTTAACGCCGATGTGGTAACCACACTCACTCCCCTTTCCAACATGGCTCTTACCCTGATCGGCTTTATGATCGGCGGCGAGCTCAAGCTGAACACTATAAAGAAATATGGAAAGCAGTTTGTAGGCATCCTGCTGATGGAGGCTGTGATTCCATTCATCGTGGTAACCATACTGGTCACTGCTATCTCCATCGCAATAACCGGCAATGTGCCGGTCTCCATAGCCATGGGCGGCATACTGGGCGCCATATCCTCGGCCACAGCCCCGGCAGCCACCACCGATGTGCTAAGGGAGAACCGCACCAAGGGACCGCTTACCACCATTGTATACGGCATTGTGGCCATGGACGACGCGGTAGCCCTTATTCTTTATGCGGTGGCTGCCTCGGTGGCCTCTGCCCTGCTGGGCAGCCGGGCCGGGTCTTTCCTCTACCAGATAGCCCTGCTTGGCTACGATGTGTTTGCCTCCATCATAGTGGGCTCTATCTTCGGCTTTATCCTTAGCATGTTCATCCGCAACGTGATGAAGGACGAGGGGCGTATCCTTGCTTTCTCGCTCGGTTCCCTGCTCCTTTCCACCGGACTTTGCGAATTCTTCAACTTAGACAATATACTGGCCGCCATGTCGCTGGGCTTCTTTATGGTCAACTTCGCCCCGGCCAAGACCCGGCCCGTCTTCTCGCTTACCGAGAAGTTCACCCCACCTATCTATGTACTTTTCTTCGTGCTGGTGGGGGCGAAGCTCAATATATGGAATGTCACCGCCTACATCGGCTTTATCGCAGTCCTCTATATAATCTGCCGTACTTTGGGAAAATCTATCGGTGCACGGATCGGCTCCAAGCTGACCCACGCCCCCGAGACTGTATACAAGTATCTTCCCTACTGCCTCCTGAGCCAGGCAGGTGTGGCTATCGGCCTTTCCATCGCCGCAGGGCAGGACTTTGCCGACACTATCGGCCCTACAATCATGCTCATAATCACTGCCACAACCTTTGTGGTGCAGCTTTTGGGCCCGATCTGCGTGAAGTACGGCGTAACCAAGGCTGGCGAATGTGGTCTGGACATTACCGAAGAGGATATAATGAAAGGGTGCTATGTCTACCAGGTGGAATCTGGCGGAATCAGGGTATGCGACAGAGATCACTTCACAGTAGTGCCTGAATACGAGAAGCTGACCACATTGCTCGACACCTTCTCCAAGCACCATAACCAGAACTTTGTGGTAAAGGACCAGGATGGCAAGTTCGCAGGTCTTATCACACTGCAGAACCTGCAGGAGTCTATCCAGATGCTGGAGTTCTCCCAGGCTGTAATGGCCTTCGACATAATGGAGGAGAGCCCTGTCACATGTACTCCCGACACCTCTATTCCCGATCTTTATAAGCTGTATGAGACCTACGACACAGAGGCTATTCCTGTTGTGGACAAGGATGGCATTGCCTGCGGAGTGATGGAGAAACCTGCTGTGCAGCGGTATCTGCGTTCCCAGGTGCTGGCACTGCAGAAAAAGCTTGCAAGCTTAGGCTAAGGAGAAGCAATGGAAGCAATTACAGCTGTCATTCTGGGCATTATAGAAGGGCTTACCGAATTTCTCCCGGTATCATCCACCGGCCATCTGATTATTGCAGGCCGATTCCTTACTCTCTCTGACCCAGCATTTGAGAATATGTTCAACATAGTGATCCAGTTCGGAGCTATCCTGGCTGTGGTCTTCTATTTCTGGAACGACATCTTCCCTTTCACACGGGATAAAGAGAAGAATAAACGGATCTGGAAGCTGTGGGGGCTTATTGTGATAGCCTTCTTGCCGGCTGCTGTGATTGGGGTGTTTATCGACGACTGGATGGAGGCCCACCTCTTCAACCCTGTGAGTGTAGCTATAGCCCTGATTACCGGCGCAATCCTTATCTTTATAGCT
>JAGCPA010000018.1 GCA_017642445.1 Spirochaetia bacterium | reverse complement strand
TATAAATGCAGAGCTCTATGGCCGTGTCACAGATGCACCGATCGGGATGATATTCCCGGGGCAGATCCAGCCGCGCCATCCGAGCCAGCTGTACGAGGCTTTCTTTGAGGGTATTGTGCTGGGAATTCTTATGTGGTTTGTGTTCCGCAAGATGAAGCTTAAGGATGGAACACTGGTGGGACTCTATCTGTTCTGCTACGGTTTTATCCGGTTCTTTATAGAGTATTTCCGCGAGCCTGATGCTGATTTAGGGTTCATACTCCTTAACTTCACCATGGGGCAGATTCTCTGCATCCTCATGATGACAGTGGGAGCTCTGTTTATAATTCTGCGGAGCAGAAAGACTACTTGATCCTGTACTCAGATGTCTCCAGGTGGTTTCCAGCCGCATCGTAGCGCTTGACAGTGTAGCGGTAGTAAGTGCCGTCTGCCTTTATATGCTTGCGCACTACAGTGAGCCCTTTATCCAGATACTCGTAGGTCTTGAAGTTCTTTATCTTTCCCTTGGCGCTGAACTCTGTCTCTTTGATCAGCTTGCCATCCTTGTTGTACTCATAGGTGAAGAAATCGTCCAGCTGGCCTGCTGTGTAGAGGCATGATTTCACCAGTTTGCCTGTCGCATCATATTCGTAGGTTGTGGTCTCCCCAATCTCCTCCCTGTTGTTATAGAGGATTGTTTCCTTAACCAGCTGCCCCTTGGCATTGTACTCCTTTACCCGCTGGTCGTAGGGCTCAAAGTTCTTGGGCACCTTGGAGTCGGGCTGTGGAGCCAGCGGTGTGGTGGTCTGCGGGTTTGATGCCGCAAAGAGTGGGGCTGCCATCAGTATGATGATTGCAATTATCAGAATTTTTCTCATTGTGCTTTCTCCTTGTCGCGGTTCTTGATCACGTTGCGCCGGATCTTGCCGCTTATAGTCTTCGGAAGCTCGTCCACAAACTCCACTATTCTCGGATATTTATAAGGAGCTGTGGTGTGCTTCACATAATTCTGTATCTCCTTGACCAGCTCTGGCGAACCAGGGCGGTACTCTTTGGTCAATACTATAGTTGCCTTTACAACCTGGCCCCTTATCGGATCCGGCGCGCCGGTGACAGCGCATTCCAATACTGCAGGGTGCCCTTCCAGCACGCTCTCCACCTCGAAGGTGCCGATTCTGTAGCCGGAGCACTTGATGACATCGTCACAGCGGCCCATGAACCAGTAGTAGCCGTCCTCGTCCCGCCATGCAGTGTCGCCGGTGAAGTAGTAGCCGTCGTGGAACACTTCCCGTGTCTTGTCAGGCTCTCCATAGTACTCACATACTAAACCGGGGAAACGGCCTGCAGTTGCAGGGAATTTTTCTTTATCCAGCTTGAAGCAGATCTGGCCGCTGACTGCTGTGCCCATCTCCTCGAGCTCGTCGTTAAGCAGGCAGATGTTGTAGTATGGAGCTGGTTTTCCTGCCGAGCCCGGCTTGATCTTCTCTCCCTCGAAGTTGAAGAGGAATACTGTGGACTCGGTCTGGCCGAAACCTTCTCTGATCTCGTAGCCTGTAAGCTCTTTCCACCTGTTGAATACTTCGTCGGAAAGGGGCTCTCCTGCGGTTGAGCAGTGCTTTATGGATGAGAGGTCGTACATCGAGATATCTTCATGTATAAGGAAGCGGTAGATTGTCGGCGGCGCACAGAATGTGGTCACCTTGTATTTCTGCACCTGCTCAAGAAGATGTACCGGCTTGAACTTGGAATGGTAGTCGTATACAAAGAGGGCTGTCTCGCAGATCCACTGGCCGTAGAGCCGTCCCCATGATGTCTTGGCCCAGCCTGTGTCTGCAACTGTAAGGTGGAGGCCCCCCTTCTGGACATGCTGCCAGTACTTGGCTGTGACTATGTGGCCCAGCGGGTAGAGGAAGTTGTGTATAGCCAGCTTCGGGTGGCTGGTGGTGCCAGATGTGAAGTAGCCCAGCATATAGTCGTTGTTGGTGGAGACATCCTCCCGCTTAAGGACTGGGAATGGCGCCGCATTCTCGCAGCCCGATGCGAAGTCGATCCAGCCGTCAGGCAGGTCGGCAACAGGTTTGTCCACGCCGAACTCGTTCACCATGACCAGCTTCTTGAGTGTGGGAGACTCCGGCAGGCAGTCGGTGATGTTCTGGATTATATTAGGTGCATTTACTGCCACAACCATCTTTATCTTGGCAAAGTTGTTTCGGTATACCAGGTCCTCAACTGTGAGCATGTGGGTGGCAGGGATAGCGATAGCCCCTATCTTGTGCAGGGCGATTATGCTGACCCAGAACTCGTAGCGCCGCTGGAGGATAAGCATGACCATGTCGCCGCGCTTTATGCCGCACTCCATGAAGAATGATGCAGCCC
>JAGCPA010000004.1 GCA_017642445.1 Spirochaetia bacterium | reverse complement strand
GGCGCTGTGCAGGATATCCTGGATAAAAAGACCGATTACATCCTGCTGCCTCATTACCGCGACATGCCGAGCCACGAGAGCGATATTCACGCAAACTTCTGTCCTATCACACAGAGCCTGCCATATTACATCAAGAAGGCATTCCCTGAGATTCCGGAGGAGAAGATTCTCTCTCCAGTAGTGAGCTTCAGAACTGGTCTGGACAAGGCTATAGAGTTCTTTATCCAGCTGGGCGAGAAGCTGGGATTCACCGAGGCCGAGGCTAAAGAGGCCTTCAATGTGGCTCTTAAGAAGCAGAACGAATACCAGGAGGCTGCCTTCAAGCTGGGCGAGGAAGCACTTGAATATGCAAAGACTCAGGCGCAGCCTGTGATCGCACTTCTGGGAAGGCCATACAACGCATTTGCGAAAGAGGCCAACATCGGTATTCCACGGAAGTTCACATCCCGTGGCAACACAGTTATTCCGTTCGATATCCTGCCGATAGGCGACAAGAAGATATTCCCCAACATGTACTGGTACTATGGCCAGAAGGATATGCATACAGCCTTCAATATGAAGGATAACCCGAACATCTTTGTCACATGGGTCAGCAACTTCTCCTGCGCACCGGACTCATTCATGCTTCACTACCTTAAGTGGATCATGGGAACCAAGCCGTTCCTGGTGCTGGAGCTCGATTCCCACTCTGCAGACGCAGGTGTGGATACCCGTGTGGAGGCATTCCTGGATATTATCGAAGGCTACCGGCTTAAGTACAGTGGAAAGGACGAGGAGCGCTATGACAACGGCCTCCGGTTCGTGAACGACGGAAAGAGCGAGCCACATCTCCATAACGAGCACACAGGAGAGGATATTGCGATCAGAGGCAACAAGAAGGTTAAGATCCTACTCTCCAACATGGGCGATATCTCTGCAAGATCCATGGCTGCCACAGCGCAGTCCCTGGGCTTCAATGCCGAGGCTGTCCCTATTCCGACACCGCGCACATTGCGCTTTGCCCGGAACCATGCATCGGGAAAGGAGTGTGTTCCATCGCTGCTGCTTTTAGGCTCTATGCTTGAGTACTTTGCATCAGACAAATATGACAAGAGCACAACATACATGATCTTTGTCCCGATCACAACAGGACCGTGCCGTACAGGACAGTACTTTGTCTTCTACCAGAACCTGTTCCGCGATCTGCGGCTTGAGAATGTGGTTGTCTTCACATTGAGCGCAGACCATTCATACTCAGAGCTCGGGGCAGGGTTCTCCAAGATTATGTGGTGGGCACTCTGCGCCGCCGACTACCTGAAGGATATCCAGACAACACTGCGCACCTGCGCTGTTGACAGAGCCTATGCCATGAGCGAGGTCAACGATGGTGTGAAGTATGTGCTAGAAGAGGCCAAGAAAGGGTGGAAGAACATTGTTCCTGCCCTCAAGGTGTTTGCTGAACGGGTAAAGAAGATTCCTCTGAAGAAAGACCCGGAGAAGTGTCCTAAGGTGCTGGTTGTTGGCGAGATTTATGTCCGCCGTGACGACTATGCAGTGGACGAGATTATCAGATCCTGCGCCGACAAGGGGATCATAGCCAAGGTTTCAGGCATAGGTGAATGGATCCACTACACCGACTTTGTGCAGGAGTACTTCCTCAAGAGGGAGCGGACTGTCTTCCCATGGTATAAGAAGATATTCAGCGAAAACACCAAGAAGCTTCTGATACTCAAGCTTGCAGAGGCATGGAAAGAGAGCACCGAGGCCAAGATAAGGGAGGCCCTGGAGCCATGCGGTCTTATTCCTAAGTCGCCGCATGACATGAAGAAGATTATGGCCAACACACTCAAGTTTGTAAGCTACGAGCTCAACTCCGAGATCTCTATCTCCAGCGGCGCCGCAGCTACCGCTATGGAGGAAGGCTACTCCGGCGTTGTCAACATCTCGC
>JAGCPA010000017.1 GCA_017642445.1 Spirochaetia bacterium | reverse complement strand
TTTGCCCATGGAGATATCGGTAAGGATGTATGAGAGCATGGTGGCCATGTTGGGCTCTATCATGCCGGCCCCTTTTGCAACAGCAACTATGCGCCCCTTGCCCACCTTTATGGAGCGGAGTTTTGGGAATGCGTCGGTGGTCATTATACCCTTGGCCAGCTTTACGCCAGTACCCCCTTCGAGCGAGGCAACCAGCTTTGGAATTACAGCTTTCATAGCCTTTATAGGGAGCCGCCATCCAATTATACCGGTGGAGCATGGGAAATATTCCTCCACCTTTCCGCCGGCAGATTCGGCCAAGGTCTCAAGCAGACTTATGGAATCCTCAACTCCTGTCTTCATGCAGACATTTGCAATCTTGTTGTTGATCAGGATACCGCGGATCTGCTTGCTTTTAAGCCTCTCTCTGCCGATCAGGACAGGGGATCCGGGACATCTGTTGCTGGTGAAGATCCCGGCGAACCGGGTGGTAGGCTTGTCCAGCATGATAAGTGACATATTCATCGGAAGGGGGTTTATAAGTTTTCTTTCTTCTGGGAAAAAAGAGAGTGGAAGAACTGCGGTCTTGAACCCTTCCGGAAGCTGTCCCCGCTTTTCCAGGGCAGCCATATATGCATCATAAGATTCATATTTTTCCATAGCTTAAATATAGTAAGAATGAAAACATTTTGCAATTATTTTATTCTATGTTATACTGAACTGATGGGAGGATGATTTGATTAACCTGCGGAGATTTTACAAGGAGAAGCAGCTCTACATCATTGTTGTCATTGCAGTAGTCCTCCTTTTCTGCTTTGTGGGTTACATCGCCACCTCTTTTTTCAACATGATGCAGGACAACATGGTGCGCCGTGTCGAGAGCAGCAGCATCTACGAGCAGTGGCTCCTGACCAAGTCGGCCGCCGAGATTTTCCTTACTTCGGGCAAGCAGCCTGAGCTCAAGACAAATGTGAACATGAACATAAAGGCGCTGGACAAAAGCTTTGCAGTCCTGGAGGGAGAGACTGCCCAGGTGTTCCTGGGGGACGATGAGTTCAAGGACAAGGTGCCCAGCCTGCTCCAGAGCTGGAACTTTGTTAAGTATTACCTCCTTGAGATTGTAAGCAACGAGAACAGCTACCGTAACTTCGAGACCCAGATATTCTGGCTTTCCAACGACGCCAACCGGTTCTCAAGCGACCTTAAGGAGCTCTCCTCCTTCATGGACCGGTACCACAGGCGGCAGCTGAACATGCTCTGGAAAGTCTTCCTCGGCCTTATATTCCTCTATCTCTCTTTCACCGCCATCTTCATCTTCCTGTTCAACCGGTTCAGCAAGACCCACAGGGCCGAGCAGGAATACAAGCAGCTTCTGGCAGAATCTATGGAGAGCCGGGAGATTGAGAAGCAGAACATGGTGCTTGAGATACACGATACTGTAATCCAGGACATGGTCTATTCCAAGATGCTCTGTATGGATCTGGTGAACCAGTATAAGGGGGACCGGGGACAGGAGCAGATTATGGCGCTGACCAACAAACTGGCCGGAGCGCTGCAGCAGATGAGGGATATCTCCTATGGCATCAGGCCCCCGGAGCTGGAGAAGAACCTGGACGAGATAGTCTCCAACTATGTGAAGAACTGGGAGATCAAGACTGGCAAGAAGGCTGAATACTCTGCCATAGGCCTTGAGTCTGTGAAGGTCAAGAACTCGCTCAAGCTCAATATCTACCGCATAATCCAGGAGCTCATGACCAACATAGAAAAGCATTCCGATGCCACAGTGGTCAAGATAAACATTATCATCTCGTGGCCGAGCCTGCTGCTCAAAGTTTCGGATAACGGCGGCGGATTCAACCTGGAGCAGGCCCTTGAGAAGTCGGACGGCAAATCCCATTCCGGTCTCCGCGGCGTTATGGAGCGGGTAAAGATCTCGAAAGGAACTATAAAGATCAAATTTCTGCAGGAGCGGGGTACTGTGGTAAATATTACATTCCCATTGGAGGATATAGATGACTGATGCTATCAATGTTGTTATTATCGAAGATCACGCCCTTATGAGGGAAGGGATCAAGGCTATCATCAGCCGCGACGAGAAGATAAAAGTTGTAGGGGAAAGCGACAATGTGGATGACGGCTACGATGTTGTCCTGAACTGCAATCCCGATATCCTTCTTCTGGATATAGCGCTCCACGGAAGCTCCGGTCTGGTGCTTGCGAAACGGCTTCTGGCCGCAAAGCCTGACCTTCTGATCATCATAATCACTGCATATTCCAAGATTGATTATATTCTTGAGGCGGTGGAGAGCGGAGTGAAAGGTTATATCCTAAAGGAGTCATCTCCAGAGAACCTGGCAGAGGCCATAGAGAAGGTATATGCCGGAGAGATCTATATAGACAGCTATATCTCAAACAAGGTCATCAAATCTCTTATCACCAAGAATGATGTGGAGATTGCCGAGGACAACAAGTCGGCATACAGCAAGCTCTCGCTCAGGGAGCAGCAGATACTCAAGCTTCTTATAGACGGTGTGCCGATCAAGGATATCGCCGAGGAGCTTTTCATAAGCTCAAAGACTGTGGAGAATCACAAGGCAAGCATAATGGTAAAGCTTAAGTGCAAGAACATGACCGAGCTTATCCGTTACGCCATAAGCATAGGACTTATTGATGTTTAGAAAAATCTCTCTTGTCATCCTAATATGTCTGCTCCTTTTCTCCTGCCGTGCAAAACAGGCCAATGTGGCTATCTCCAAGCCTATGCTCACAATCAAGTCTTCATATATGAACACCCCGTTCTTCCTGGCCGGCACTGTTCTGGAGGGAATCATAAACTACAACACCAGGCTTCTGTCGGTCAACGAATCGGAGAAGACCAACGGCAACGAGAAAATAAAGGCACTCATAGACGGCTCTGCAGACCTTGCCGTTCTTTCCGGCCCCGAGGGATATATGGCTTTCAACGGGCATCCTAACTACTGGTCGGCGCCACAGAATATAAGGGCCCTGTTCGGAATCTTCCCGTCGGTCTACACGGGGTTCACCCACATCGACAGCATTAAAAGCGTGTCAGATCTGATAGGGCACAGGATTGCGCTTAACACAGAATCGTCGGTATCGGGAGACCTCCTGTTATATTTCCTCAAGCTCAACGGAATCAACACCGACAACACCAAGATAATACGGGTGGAGCAGAGCGAGGGAGAGCGGCTTTTCTCCGAAGGCTTTGTGGATTTCATCTGGTACAACATGAGCTACAAATACATCTTTGCAAGAAATGTCTCTCCAAGCATCCCTATCCGCCAGTACAACGTGAGCCCCTTCACCTTCAGAGAGAAGGACAAGCTGCGGGAATTCCTCTCTGTATATCCGGTATTCTATACCGAGAGTATGGCAGACGTGAGCGAAGACACAGCCGCAGAGCTGGACGAGAAGACATTTGCATCCTCCACATTCATCGCCTGCTCCGAGAACATGGACGATGAGACTGCCTACATAATCACAAAGGCCTGGTTTGAGAACATCGATTACATAAAGATTTTCTTCCCAAGCTACAACGAGAAGACAGCCCAGGTCTATTTCCAGCGTCGTGTTCCAGTCCCCTTCCACCCGGGTGCCAGCCGCTATTTCAAAGAGATAGGTTTTCTGAACTGATACTTTTTTTTCCCGAATAGAACCGAAAAATAGGGCTTTTCCCAACTTGAAAACTGCTCTCGGCATAGCGATAATGAAAATGTAATATTTCTTTTCATCCTCTTTTGGATATGTGATCCCCCATTACATATTCGTGAATTACAGCTGCACTTCCCAGTGCAGCTTTTTTTTATTATAATATAGGTGAGGTTGGTATATGGAGAAAAAAGAGTATACTGCACAGCTTATGGTCAGCTTCGGAGAAGATGGAAAAACTCTGCTTCCGGTTGTGACACAGGACTTCCGCACAAAAGAGGTTCTTATCCTTTCATTCATCAACAGAGAAGCTTTTGAAGAGACACTCCGCAGCGGTTATGCAACCTACTGGAGCCGCAGCCGGAATGAGCTGTGGAAAAAGGGTCTTACCTCGGGTGATATGCTCAAGGTGGAGGAGATCCGGATAAACTGCGAGCAGAACTCATTCCTGTTCCTTGTTACTCCAATGGGCAAAGGAGCCTGCCATGCGAAGCGGGAAAACGGCGATGCCCACACCTCCTGTTACTACCGGCGTCTTGGAAAAGACTCAAGCCTTGAATTTGTGGAAAAGTGAGGTCAATTATGGAAACAAAAGATAAACTTGTTATCGGCATGCCGGCCGGTTCTCTGGCCAACCCTACCCGGGGCGGCAACCTGGTGGATCTTCTGGCAAAAGCCGGATTCCCTGCCAAAGGCTATGACGCAGGCGGCCCCACCGACTTCACATCTGTAAACTTCCTGTTCGGCTGGGACGGCCGGCCTCAGGAGTTCTGCACACAGCTTGCCCTGAACGAGCTTGATATCGCTATTGCCGGGGACGACTGGATGCAGGAGCGTATCCTTGAGATGAAGATGGCTTACGGTATAGAGCTGGCTCCGGAGAAAGTCCTCTCTCTGCACAGAGGCAACATCAATCTTGTCGGAATTGTGGACGGCTCTTTCCCCGAGACAACCACCGAGGAATTCCTTACAAACCTCATCAGACGCAAAGATCAGATAACGGTAGTGACAGAGCTTCCATACATGGCTCTCAACTGGATTCAGAATAAACTCAAGAAAATCGGAGCTCCCGAGAAATTCCAGAAGTGGTCTATCCAGAAGTACAAGACTCCTGCAAAAAAGGACTACGGAATTATTATCTACGAGACATGGGGAAAGACCGAGGCAAAGCTTAAGAACGGCGGCGCCGATATCGGCCTTGAGATAACCCAGAGCGGCAGCGCGCTCCGCAACTATGGACTCAAGATCCTGGAGTGGGTGTTCTCCTCCGAGACCGGAATCTGGATCTCTGCCGACCTCCGCAAGTCTGCCCCTAAGATGGAGCTCCTCAAGCTGTTCCTCATAAACCTGTACGGAATTATTAATGCCGAGAACAAAGTTATGCTCTACTTCAATGTTCCGGCCGGCAATGACAATGCTATCCAGGCATACCTCAAGGCCAACAACCTGTTTGCAGAGGAGCCTACAATCATACAGGGCCAGGCGTTCTCACAGTACTGCATCCAGCTTGAGTCTGCCAGCAAGGAGAAGCCTATAGCAATGGTGCGCTACCAGCTGCTTAAACTGGGGGCAAAGAGCATCGAGACTGTTCCGATCCTCTCATCAATTCCAGATCTTCAGGTATTAGGATTATGAAATATTTTAGGGTTCTGGTTCTTGCCCTGGTGCTACTGGTCTCTTTCAGCTGCACTGTAAAACAGGATCTTACCATCAAGAGCGGAAAGGATGGCGAGATCTTCATAGACCTTGAGCTGAACCCTGTGTTTGTACGCTATATAAATGACCTTTCAGAGACCACAGGCAAGAGCGCAAAGAGCGGCATCTTCAATGTGGAGGAGATAACCAGGGAACTCAAGGAGTATCCTTCGGCCCGCCCTGTCTCTGTAGTGTCGCCCGAGCCTTCCAAGCTTATCCTCATAGTCAAGACCGAGAACTATTCCAAGCTTCTTCCAGACAAGTATGTGCCTTTCATCCGTATCTCCGATTCTGGCAAGGTGCGGAAGGTGACATTCCATATAGGGCGGGACAACTACAAAGCTCTGGACGAGGTCTTCATGATAAGCGACAACCCGATTCTCTCAGGTCTCGCTCCACAGGTGGACAAGCCTTACTCCAACAAGGAATATGTCGACCTTTTGGAATATGTGTTTGAGGACTACCTTGAGAAAGGGGAATCGGCCCAGAATATCCTGGATAAATCCTTTGTCCAGCTTAATATCAAGACATCGGGAAAAGTCCTTTCCTCCGACAAGGGCTCCTTCAAGGGAAACAGCCTGTGGATAAAGCTGCCGCTGGTGGATTTCCTCACATTAGAGAAGACAATAGAGTTCAGTTTTTCTTATTCTATCTGAATTTAAGAATAGGCCAGCCATGCTTCTTGGCACAGATGGTCAGCCTCAGGTCCGGGTTCACAGCCACAGGGTTCCCCACCTCCATGAACAGCGGATAGTCGTGGATGCTGTCGGAGTAGAAGGATGATGCTGCAAGGTCTATATTGTTCTCTTTTATATATTCAAGAACTTTTTTCCGCTTCTCTTCCCGGAACGCCGGCTTCCCCTCGAACCGTCCCAGGCATTTTCCATCCTCGAATGCAAACTTGGTCGCAATGATCGCATCGACACCCAGGTAGTCGGCCAGAGGCTTTATTATAGTCTCCATTGAAGATGTGGCAAGGATAATCTTCTTGTTGTTTCCCTTAAGATGGTCGATATACCGTTTTGCATCCCCATACACCTTCTCTTTCTTCATCATGTTCCTGAAATTTTCCACAGCCAGGTCGTCCATGAATGATTTCTCTACCCCCACCAGCTCGTCGAAATGGCGGTCAAAGTGCTTGTCTGCCATGTGACCGAACTTGTAGTTCATGCAGATATAAGGGATATGACGGAGTATGGTTATGGAGAAAACCTTGCGCTTGATAAGGAGCAGCAGGTAGCTTAATGAGGTGATATTCTTTGTTATGGTGTGATCCACATCAAAGATTTCGGCGCCCAGTTTCTCTTCCATCGTTTATACTATAATGCGTTGTAATATTTTCTGCAAGTCTTGATTATTTATTGATTTATTATATATTTAAATGTATGAAAGGTGTAATTATCGCCGCCGGATACGGCACCCGGTTCCTGCCGGTGACCAAGACGGTTCCCAAGGAGATGCTTCCTATCATAGACCGTCCTGCAATTGATTTTATTGTCTCTGAGTTCATACAGTCTGGAATTAAAGAGATCCTTATACTCACCTCGCGCCGTAAGAAAGCCCTTGACGACTACTTTGACCGGGAGAGCGAGCTTGAGGAGGTGTTCATGCGGGAAGGGAAGGCTGATAAGCTTGCAAAGATAGCTCCTCCCGAGGCCGACATATTCTTCCGCCGTCAGACCGAGATGAAGGGGACAGGCCATGCCCTCCTGCAGGTAAAGGCATTTGTAGGCGACGAACCTTTTGTTGTGGCATATCCCGACGACCTCCATGTGGGAGATGTTCCCCTTGCGGCACAGCTTATAAAGAAATATGAGCAGACAGGATGCAGTGTGATGTCTGCACTCCACAATCCGCCCCACCTTGAGCGGTACGGAATATTGAAGCTGGCTTCTGATAAATCCCATGTTGTTGATATTGTGGAGAAGCCAGCGCCTGGCACAGAGCCAAGCCAGGAGGCCTCTATCGGCCGCTATCTGTTCACACCGGATATCTTCCCGTTCCTTGAGGAGGGATGGGAGCAGCACTGCCAGGCTGGCAACACCGGCGAATATTTCCATGTCTATGCCCTTAAGAAGCTTATGGGCCAGAACAAAGTGGTCTGCGATGTTATCGATGGCGAACGGCTTGATACAGGAACCCCTGCCGGATACCTGAGCGCGATAATCAGATATGCTTATGAGAACCCAGAATACCGGAAGGTGATTCTGGAAGAAGTCAAGAGGCTTGAAGGGAAGAAATAATGAGAAAATATGTTCTGGTTTTGATCATTTTTATAGTTGCTGCTGCTGTCTGCTTTGGCAGCGGAAAGGGCGAACTTGGAAGAGGCGATCTCAAGACCCTGACCGACAACATCATAAAGTGGAAGAATCATGATATCACTTCCTATTCTGTGAAAGTGGTGTATGCCTCTGGTAACAGACCCGACACCCTGTTCGAGATGAAGGTTGAGAACAAGAAAGTTGTAAGTTGCATGCAGGATGAGATAGAGATAACCAATTTTTCCGGAGCCCAGCAGTACACCATTGATGCCATGCACGAGTCCACCAAGAAGCTGGTGCGCAAGAACAAGAAGAATGCCCCGATGCTCTACATTGTCAAGTATGATGAGGAATACGGATATATTACCAGCCTGGTGCGGATTTACAACCCCAAGGTAAAGGCATCGCTGACACCCGATGATTTCAACTACAGGATAAAGGTGTTTGATTTTGTTCCCGAGGAGCCTGTGAAGAAGTGAGAAAACTGGCATTCTTTGTCCTTCTTCTTTTTATTTTCTCCCCACTCTGGGCTATGCCCCCAATGCCGGGTTCTGGCCTGACCCATGATGGCAGTATCAGAGAAGTAGATGAGTGCCCATCAGCCTTTTTATCTCCAGCTCTTTCATCCGATGAGATGATGACAAGATCGGCCAAGACCCCGGTTTCTGTAAGCTCCACCGGCAACAAGAAAGTACTGGTTATTCTGGCTCAATTCCCCGATCTGCCTTTTAACTATGGAACATCCGCAGGCACAAAGGTGCATAATAACCCTTCCTATTACAGCGATCTGCTACAGGGCGGTTCTGGTTTTACCATGAAGCAGTATTATCTGGATCAGTCCCGGAACAAGCTGAATCTTTCCTTTGAATTTCTTGGACCTTATACTACTGATCTAAATTATGCTGAATACGGCTCAAACAATTCTTTAGGCAATGATTCGAATGCGTATACCCTGGCTAAGGAAATGCTGAATAAAGCAGCTGCAGCACTTGCTCCTCCAGAACCTTCGCATGGGCTGGACGGCTGTACTGTAATTATTGTCCACTCAGGACCAGGAGAGGAGGCTGGAAAAAACAATCCCCCATTATATGCGGCGGCAGCTGACTGTATATGGTCGCATCGGGATAAGCTTTCAAAGCACAGTATCTCCCCAATAACGGTAAATGGAACTGTCTATGACAGCTATCTGATTGTTCCGGAATACAACTATTTCAAAGGCTCCTTTGAAGCCACAATAGGGGTATTCTGCCATGAGTTCGGTCATGTAATCGGACTCCCCGACGCCTATGACACATCTTATGCTACAACAGGAGTAGGCCAGTGGAGTCTTATGGGTGGCGGTTCCTGGGGTTCTATAGGAAGAACCGGGGTGCCGTCCGGGTCAGATCCAGCGCCATTTATGGCCTGGGAACGGCTTGCTCTTGGATGGATCAGCGAGGAAGAAATAGAACTGGAATCTGGTAGTACCAAAACTATTTCTTTTTCCAACATAAACAGTTCAGATAAAGTCTATTCGGTAAAGCTGACCGACAACCAGTATCTCCTTTTTGAGGGGAAGGCCAAGAACGACACCGGCTCCGGTATGTATGTGATGGAGAGCGGCCTTATGATTACCCAGATTCATAAAGGGATTCTTGACAGCGACTACTGGACTCGGAATAAGATAAATTACGGCTCTTATAAACCTCATGGGGCAATGGTGGTGGAGGCCAAGGCTGCCAATTATAAAGAAAATGGACTTGGAAACCTGTGGCGGTCTCCTTCACCTGACAGCAATCGGTTCACTACCACAGCCTTGTTCAGGAGCGATACCCTCACCTCGGTAAGCCCTGCGGCAAATGTTGCCACCGCCTCCGGATTCTTAATCGCAATCCTGGCGGCTTGGTATAGGGGACGTAAAAAGCTTTGTGCTGTCCTGACCGCAATAGCGTTTGTGACTCTTATCTTCACAGGATGTGTTATTTCTTCGGAAAGTGGCGGAGGTGGCACCTACGATACAGGCCCGAATACCAATTACTATACTTCTATGACCAATGTCCATTCCAAGACAGGACTTTCGGGGATAACTGTATACAATATCAAATGCAATGCGGATGGAAGCGGCAGTTTCACTATCAAGAAAGATTAGGGAACAATCGTCTTCCGAAAAGAACTATATAAAGAGTTAACAGCGGGATGAATGCACCACAGGCTGACTGAAGCCCGATTATCATAACAAGCATGAATGACACACCCATAAAAGCCATGAAGCCCGAGAACCACTTTAGGACTTTCTGACCATTCCCTTTTGAGAAGAAGGTGATTAGGTAGATGATGGAAAGAGGACTGCACCAGAGCAGGTTCAGATTGCCTTTTGTGGCAGTATGGTCCGAGATGAACCAAAGGTAGAAGATTAGGATACCGAACAGGAAGTTCAGGATAACCAGGGTGTATTCGTAGCAGCCTAAGGTCTTTTTTGCCCAGCGCATTTTTTGGATGTAGCCCAGGTATATTAACACCGTCTCCAGAGCCAGAAGAAGGGTGAAGAGGAGAAGGGGCGGAGTGATTTTTATTGGGTCAATTAAAGGGTCAGTTAATGGGTCATTTATCGGGTCAGCATCTGACCTGAAAAGAGTCTCAGAGCTTGAGACAAGAGGTCTTCCGTCGCTCATAGTGGAGCCTTCAATGATATCGTACACCAGTGCCGGAAGGAAGAAGCTGTCGGACGGGAGCACCTTCTGGTCCAGGGGCGTTCCAAGGGCAAGCTGGATCCCCAGGTCAAACCATGGGGCTTTCTTAAGATGGTATCGGATATACTCCCTGTAGCTTCTTTCCCCTGTCTCTGCTATTGTCTTCTGGTCATACATGATGTCGCTTCCCAACGTTTTGTCCAGCACACTCTGGATACGGGTAGAGCAGTTGTCCTTGATGAAATCATATTTATAGTAGCGGTTTTCAGGCAGTGCATTCTCGGTCAGGAAGGCGTAGATCCTCGCAATCTCCTCCTGTGTCAGGTTCAGCTTCTGCTCCACCACGCTGCGATGCTCTAAGAGGGTATAGTTCTTGAATTCACGCTTGAACTTAACAACTCCGAGGAAATAGTCCAGCTGCCCTTTGACAAATTTTGGGACAAACTCAGGATCCCGGAAGTCGAAGGTGCCGAAGTTGTAGAGAATATCGGTGTCGTTCTCTTTGTCCACATAACGGAAAGCGGTGTGGCCGAAAGCTGAGTAGATGGCATCCCCCGGATACACAGTGACAAGGCTTAATGAGGGCTGGTTCTGCTGTGCAGAGAGCGTTGCGGCGGTAAGTAAAAGAAAAAGGAAAAACCCCTTAAAGCCTTTCATCTTTTTCAGTATACAACGATTAGGATAATAAATCTATTAATTTTTCTGATGCCCTGAATGCGGTGGAGAAGCACCCCTGGAGCAGGTAGCCGCCGGTGGGGGCCTCCCAGTCTGCCATCTCGCCGATCACAAAGCAGCCAGGCCTGGTTTTGAGCATGAAGCTGTCATCAAGTTCCGAGAGGCATACACCGCCGGCTGAGGAGACAGCCTCCTCAAGCGGACGGCAGCCAGTTACAGGAATGCTTAAGTTCTTGATCTTGGAGAGGTCGCCCGCCGGCTCGAGCTCTTTAAAGAGGACAAAAGGGAGGCCTGCGAGACCCAGAGTTTTCCGTGCGTAGTTTGAGAGGGATTCTTTTCCTTTTGGCTTGGAAAGACGGCGGGTCAGCTGCTCAGGAGTAAGGCCTGGGAGCAGGTCCACACCAACTTTGCAGCTTCTGTTTTTGGACAGCTCCTGCCTGATGTAGTAGCCGATGGAATAAACCCCGCTCCCCTCCAGACCGTAGCCGGTCAGCACCACCTCGCCGGTGCTGGCTCTGCCGCTGCAGGTGAGGGCTATGTTAAGGCTTGTGCCGGAGCCGTGGGCCGAGGCCTGGGAAGCAC
>JAGCPA010000016.1 GCA_017642445.1 Spirochaetia bacterium | reverse complement strand
TGCCCGAATTTTCCCACATCCGAAAATATATATAACTATTCGGCAGGTCTGCCTGATAACTTTATAAGGAAGTTATGGTTTCCTTTTATATATTGAAGACAATTGCTTGGGCGCAGGCCCGTATTCACGTACCATGGCATCTGCAGAAATAATCCACTGTTTCCCATATTTGCAGACATCAATACCATTTCTCAGCTTCCCAATTGAACACTCAGCTGATAATCTGTCAGGCCGCTTACAGCTTTTACCTTATGGAACATAGCAAACTCCTTATTAAAGTATATCACGGAAAAGTGAGTTTTGCTTCAATTTTTGAGAAAAAAGTTTGTACAAATTAAAATGTTGACATTTCGTTTTTTGGAAGCTATATTTTAATTGCCTGAGGACGAAAGCCGTCGGGCAATCAGAGGGAAGTTCTTCTCAACCGAGAGCTTCCCTTTTTTTATTATAAAAGCCTTATAATTGTTTTCAAAGTTCTCAATGATAACCACAAAGCCGTCATGGTTGTGCTTCATGGCTTTAATTTTTAGAATTAGTAAGACAGCATCGGCCTGTCCTATTCCCCTTTCAAGTTGTCGTGTTACAGAAGTGTTTGTACCTTTTGTCTGTTTAAAATCAATGAATATATCTAGTGTGATTGCATCTGGGTTAGTGTTTTTCTCCAGGTAAATTGAAAAACGTTTTGCGGCATTAAGTTCTATTGTAAAAATTTCCTCCTCGTATTTATTTTTCTTTGACAAAATAATTCTGTCCTCATCAACATAAACATCACCATAAATATATTCCGGTTTATATCTTGATTTGTCCGTGTATCGTGCAATAATAGCTTTCTTAGAGGTATCTGCCATACCGTCCTCCTGAATGGTTCTACATGTACATACACACGAAATGTTCATTTTGCTTCAATTTTTGCTGCACAAATTTCAAAAAAAATGAAAAAAATAAACCCAGCAATAAGACACACCCCTCGATCGGCTGGTACCCCTCGTACAACCACATTGTCATCCTGAACTAGTTTCTTTGGAGTTCAGGATGACGTGCTTGTAGACGAGGAGCCAGATATCTCGGGATATGCCTTTTGCTGGGTTCGTGTTATCGCTGATAGTTTTTGAAATTTGTTTCGCACGGGGTTGGGTGAAATAAAAAACCCCGAACGAATCGGGGTTTTTTATTTTGCGGCGAAAAGGACTTGGCCTTACGGCCCACCCCCGGTTCGCTTGATCCTCGCACCTGCTCGGCGCTCCCGGGTTTCAAGTCCTTTCTTGGTATGCCTTAAAATAAAAAAAACCAGCACAAGGCTGGTTTCTTTTATTTTGCGGCGAAAAGGACTTGAACCTTCATGGAATTACTTCCATTAGCCCCTCAAGCTAACGTGTCTACCAATTTCACCATCGCCGCAGGTAAAATACACTATATAGAAATCAACCTTGCGTTGTCAATAACTATACAGTCACTTTTTCATTAAATTTTCAATTGTGTCCAGCAGCGCTGCAAAGTAGTCTATCGCTTTCTCCACTGGTTCCGGCGTGCTCATGTCCACTCCGGCCTTCTTCAAAGAATCCAGAGGATAGTATCTTCCGCCGGAGCAGAGGAAGTCCAGATAGCGCCTGCGCTCTGCCTCGCCGCCGCCTGTCACCATGTCGGCCAGCGCAACTGCAGCGGAGATTCCTGTCGCATATTTATAAACATAGAAAGCTCTGTAGAAATGTGGTATGCGCAGCCCCTCCAGATCGGCCTCTTCCGGCAGATCCACATCTGGCCCGAAGTAGGCCTCAAGCAGCTTGCGGTATTCGCTCCGGAAAAGCTCCAGGGTAAGAGGTGCACCCGATTCGCCAAGCTCATGCACATTCTTCTCGAACTCTGCGAACATAGTCTGCCGGAAGGCGGTGGCTACAAAATCGTCGGCCTGCTTGCCGGCCAGGTACAGAAGCATATCAGGATTGTCCGCATACTTTTTCATAAGGTGGCGGGCAAGCAGCTGCTCGTTGAATGTGGATGCAGTCTCTGCCTCGAATATTGTGTAGTCGTAGTTGGGGAATGGATTTGATTTCACGCTGTACCAGGAGTGCATGGAGTGGCCACCCTCGTGCACCAGTGTGAAAAGATCCCTGAGCCTGTCCTCCTTGTAGTTGAGGAGGATATATGGCCAGCCTGTGTAGCAGCCTGCCGAGAATGCGCCGGAGCGCTTTCCTTTGTTCTCATATTTATCTACCCAGCCGCAGGTGAGTCCCTGCTTCAGGACTTTGCAGTATTCATCGCCCAGCGGGGCAACAGCCTCTATCACTTCGTCCACAGCTTCACCGTAGGTGTGCTTTACTTCCACAGCTGATGTGAAAGGCATATATACATCGCAGTGTGCAAGTTTATCCAGCTTCAGCGCCTTCCGCTTGAGCTCGTAGTAGCGGTGGAGCACTGGGAACCGGCTGTGCATGGTTGCGATAAGGTTGTTGTACACGCTCTGCGGCACGTTGTCGGGGCTCAGGGCTGCCTCAAGGGCACTGCCGTAGTTCCTGGCCTTTGCGGTGAAGATATCGAGCTGCACATTTCCTGCGTACAGTGCTGCGATAGTATTCTTATGTTTATCGAATCCCTGGTAGAACTGCCGGTATGCTTTCTGGCGCACAGCGCGGTCCTTGCTCTGCAGGAATGATGTGAATGTGGATTGTGTCAGCGGCTTTTGTCCGCCGTTCTCCTCTATGGTGCCGAACTCCATGTCCACATCGGTAAGGGCAGAGAATGCCTTGTGGGCAGTCATATCTGATTCTGAGTGTAGCGCTAAAAGTTTTTCCTCTTTTTCAGAGAGAATGTGCGGCTTCTGGCGCAGCAGCTTGCTTAGATAAATTGTGTAGTCGGCCAGAAGGGGAGACTGCATGAACTGTGCCATCTTGTCATCTGCAATCGCCTGGATCTCGGGCACCAGATAGCTGGTCTCGGCTTCTGCCTTTGTGGCAGCTGAAATATAGAGGCCGTAACGTTTCTGATTGTACGGGTCGCTGCCGTCGGTGCTGAACTGGAGCATAGCATAGCTGCCAGTCTTCTCTGCAAGTATCTGGAACGCTGTCATGGCCTTGAGGCATTCGGCAAGTTTTTCTGCGCTCTTGTCTAATGTCCCTTTAAAACGGGAGAGGGCAGGGATGGCTGAGTTCATCTCGGCCAGCGCTTTTTCCCAATCTTCTTCGCTTTTGAAGAGGGAAGATAGATCCCACTTATCCTCTGGACTTATCTGGTCTCTGGTCTTTATCTCTGTGCTTGCCATCAGTCAAGTTCCTTGGCCAGCGACTCTATTATAAGCTTCATCTTGCGTCCTGCTTTCCCGCGGTGGGAGAGGGCGTTCTTCTCGTCATCGCACATCTGGGCGACAGTCTTTCCAGATGCCGGGATATAGAGCACAGGGTCGTATCCGAAGCCGTTATTTCCGGCCGGAGCAAGGGCAATCTCTCCCTCCATGGTCTCCTGCACCACAAAGTAGCGGTATTCGTTCATTACCAGCACCATGGAGCAGACGAAGAAAGCTCTCCGGTCTTTTATTGCCTCCATGTTCTTTAGAAGATATGCATTCTTCTCGGCATCGTTGAGCTTGAGTCCTTCTTTCAGTCCGTAGCGTGCAGAATAGATGCCTGGATCGCCGTTCAGGGCAGGTACAGAGAGGCCTGAATCCTCGGCCAGCACCGGCTTTCCCACAAGCTTGTGAAGACACAGCGCCTTGCCAAGTGCGTTCTCGCAGTATGTGGTGCCAGTCTCGTCGTAATCGTATTCGATGTTAAGGTCTGCCGGTGTCAGGAACCTGTGCTCCGGCATTATCTGAGAAAGCTCTTTTATCTTATTTTTATTCCCGGTTGCAACTAAAATATCCATGGATGCCTCACTTGATGATATCCTCTAAGTTGACACCCTCCGGCAGGAGGCTCTCGTTCTTCGACTTGAAATACTCTATCAGGATAGGGTACTGGGTCAGGAGCTCGCCATACTTCTTAAGAAGCTCTATACGCTGGTCGATCTTTGTGTTGAAGTCTGTAGTCTCCTTCTCTTTCTGTGCCGCAATCTCCTGCTGCTTCTCAAGGTTCTCCATATATTTTGCCTTGGCTGCCTTGTAGAGCTCTATGTCGGGGAACTTGGCCTCCACAGTCTCAAAGCTTATGATCTCCACGTCGGCAAGCTGATCTGCGATTCTTGCCTTGATTCCATCTTCCAGGGCCTTCTGCGAGAATGTGCTTCCAGCCATTGCCTTTGCCATCTCCTCTCCTAAAAGGGAAGAGGCCGCATTCTGAATCTTATCTTTCACATCAGCATAGAAGGTGTTCAGACCTCCTTCTCCGATCTCGCCTGATGTTGCCATGGCGTAGAGGGAATCTTCCTTTATTTTATAAGTGGCCGCATATTTCACCGAGAATGAGAAATCAGGGCTTCCTGCCATACCGGATGCATAAAGCTCGCCGGAAGGAAGGGTCTGGGCCACCGATACCTCGGCACTCTCTGTATCCAGCTGGTACATTTTAAGGGTATAGCACTTGGGGACAAGCTTCTGCCATCTCCAGTTCAGCTTTCCGCTCTCCATGAATGCGGTATCATAACCGGTGATAGTGGAGAATCCCAGCGCCACATTGTTCTCAGGCACCCGGATCCATCCGAAATATAATACAACTCCTGCAATAATAATGAGGAAAAACAACCAGAATAAAAATTTTCTCATAGGTCACCGCCTTTTTTTAATAATATATACCATGTTGAGGTGATTTGCACAATTCCATAGGTCAAATATGATATTTTGTTATCAAATTTAGTAAATAAAGTTATTTTAGGTCAGAAAAATGGAGTTTTCTTTTCTCATTTTGCCCAAAAGAAAAACTAAAGAGGGAAATCTCCCTACTTGTTTTTATATATAGAAACATATTTTCCTGTTTTTGTCCTTTTTGGTAAAAAAAAATATTTGACGATTGCTGTTTTTGGGATATAATTAAATAACCAAAATAATAAAAAGGAGAATTATGATGAAAAAAAGAAGTATTATCGCTGTAATGCTTTTGATCGTTGTTCTGCTTGCATCTTGCGGCGGAAAAGCAGCAGCTCCAGCAGCTTCTGCAGAAGCAGCTCCAGCAGCAGCAGCTCCAGTTCAGACATACAACTGGAAGATGGTATCCTGCTGGGCTCCACAGTATCACCTTGGTGACCAGGACCATGAGTTCATCGTTAGAATGAGCCAGCTGGTAGGCGACCAGGTTAAGATCGACTACTTCGTTGAGAACGCACTTGTAGGACCAAGAGAGGTTCTCGATGCAGTTAAAGACGACGTTGCACAGGTAGGATCTGACTACCCAGGATACTGGGCAGGAAAAGACACAGTATTCAACCTGCTCTCTTCATGGCCAATGTGGATGGACGCATACGACTACATCAACTGGATCTACTACGATCCAAGCTTCGCTGGAAGAATGAATGATGAAGTTGGAAAGCCAGGCAGCATCGGCGAAGGTATGAAGATTTACCGCAAAGCATATGCTAAGTTCGGCGTAGAAGGTATTCCATTCGGACCTATCACAATCGAGTCTGGTCCTAGAGGAACAAAGCCAATCAAGAGTCTGGAAGACTATAAGGGCGTTAAGATCAGAATGTCCGGTTCTGCTCAGGGACAGATCCTGAAGAAGATCGGTGCTGCACAGGTAGGTATCCAGTCTTCTGAGGTATACCAGGCTATGCAGACTGGTGTTATCGACGTAGCAGAGTCCTGTACTCCATACCTCGACTGGGGTCTGGGATACAACGAGATTTCCAAGTACTCATCACACCCAGGTTGGCACCAGCCAGGTTCAATGTGCTGTCTGCTTATCAACAAGGCAAAATATGACGCACTTCCAGAGAACATCAAGGCTGCTATCGAGATCGCTGCTCAGGCAACCGCTCTCCAGACACTGGCAATGGAGGATAGAACCTCCGGTATCTACACCAACAAGTTCAGAGACGAAGTTGGCGTTAAGTCATACCAGCTGCCAGAAGCAGACCTCAAGAGACTTTCTGAGATGTCAAGAGAGATCATGTATGATTTCGCTTCCAAGAACCCACTGTTCGCAGAATGCGCATACTCAATGGCTTCATACATGCACGAGTACCAGTACTGGAGACAGCTTAACTCTGTTTACGGACACGGTTATGCAGATCTGCAGCTTCCTGACCTTGCTAAGCTGAAGAGCTTCATCAAATAAGGATGTGTTGATTTATTAAATCATGGGCGCGGGTTATCCCAGATAGCTCGCGCCTTTTTTCCGTTTCCTTTAAATTAATGAGCATAATTATTTAGGAGAATTCAAAAAAAATGAGAAAACTGGCAAATACTATATCTGCCGCCATCGATGGACTCAGCGATTGGACCGGTAAGATTTGTATGTGGTCTGCTTTTATCGGAATGTTGATTATGGTCTACGAATGTTTCACCCGGTATGTCTTCCATATTGCAAACGACTGGGTTTTCGAAGTCACAACAATGATTTATGCATTCCACTTCACTATGTGTGCCTCATATGCACTTAAAAATGGTGCCCACGTTGCCATCGACATTATTTCTGGAAAATGCAGCAAGAGAGTTCAGGGAATCCTGGATATAATTTCTTACTGTATTTTCTTCTTCCCATCCGTAGGAATAGTATTCTGGAGGGGAATAAAATTTGCGAAGGACTCATGGGCAATCAAAGAGGTTTCCTGGTCAGAGTATCCAGCACCTATCTATCTCCAGAAGACTATTATTCCTGTAATGGCCTTCCTGCTGCTTCTCCAGGGCTTTGCTATTTTCCTGCGCAGAATCGAGATGGTTGTTGACGGTGATAACTACAAGGAGGCTAAGTAATGGGTTTCGAAGGTTTTGCAATGTCCTCCGGCTTTGTAGCCGTGGCAATGTTCTTAGGTCTTCTTGGAGGACTTTTCCTGGGCCATCCGCTGGCATTCGTACTCGGCGGTCTGGCTACTATTTTCGGCTGGCTGAGCTCTAAGTATCATGCTTCATTCCCAGCCCTCTTCATGAATAAATTCAATGCACAGATGTCCAACTACACCTATGTGGCGATCCTCTACTTCATATTCATGGCAAACTTTATGAGTGAGTCGGGTATGGCGGAAGGATTGTTCAAATCGGTGCAGTATCTGTTCGGACCGGTCAGAGGCGGTATCGCAGTTGCGGTAATCATCGTATCCACACTGCTGGCGGCTTGTACCGGTACAACTGGAGCTTCCTGTGTAACCATGGGAGTTCTTGCGCTTCCTATCATGAAGGAGAACAACTATTCCATGAAGCTGGCCTGCGGTTCTATTGCAGGTTCCTCAGCTCTTGGTATTCTTATTCCGCCTAGCATCATGCTTCTGGTATTGGCAGAGCTTTCCGGCTGTACAGTAGGTCAGCTTTTCGCCGGTTCCATCCTGCCTGGTATCGCTCTTGCACTTATGTACTGTATTTATACACTGTACCAGTGCTGGAGATTCCCTTGGAAGGGACCAGCTCTTCCACTGGAAGTACGCCGTCAGGTAACCAGACCACAGCTTATCAGGATGCTTATCCTCAACATGTTCCCACCGCTGATTCTTATCGTAGCAGTTCTGGGTGTACTGTTCGCAGGTGTGGCAACTCCTACCGAGGCTTCTGCAGCAGGTGCATTCTGTGCATTCTGTATGTGGATCGCATACGGCAAGTTCACATGGAAAGGCCTTGTAAAGATTATGATGGATACAGCAAACACAGTATCCATGGTACTTATCGTAATGACAGGCGCCGGATTCTTTACAGCTATCTTCATGGGTCTTGGCGGTGGTGCTGTTATCCAGAACCTTATCCTTGGTATCGGTCTTGGAAAGTGGGGAACTTTCGCAGTAATGATGCTTATCTGCTTCTTCCTGGGTATGTTCCTTGACTGGACAGCTATCCTGATGATCACAATGCCTATCTATATCCCAATCTGCAAAGAGATCGGATTCGACATTCTGTGGTTCACAGTTGCAATGGCTGTAATGCTTCAGGACTCCTTCTGTACCCCTCCATTCGGATACAACCTCTTCTATCTTAAGGGTATTGCACCTGAAGGAGTTTCGACAGAGGATATCTACATGGGAACTATTCCATTCTGGGCTATCATGGAGCTCGGTCTGGTACTGTGCTGTACATGTCCATGGCTTATCACTTGGCTGCCAAGCGTTGCTGTAAAGACAACCAACTGATTTTATAAGGAAGGAAAAAAATGGGATGTTGTTGTAAGGCTGCTGTTTTTGAAGAAGCAGGAAAGCCTATTGAGATTAAAGAGTTTGAGATTCCTCAGACACTTGAGGAAAAGGCTATTCTGGTTAAAGTCACATTTGCAACTATCTGCGGATCAGACCTGCACACTATTCTGGGAAGAAGAAAAGAGGCTACCCCTCTTATCCTGGGACACGAGATTATCGGTACTGTCGAGAAGCTGGGTTCCCCTAACCTGAAAGACGGCTATGGCAACACACTTAAAGTAGGCGACCGTATCTCCTGGACTATCATGGCTTCCTGCGGAGAGTGCTTCTACTGCAAGATCGGCCTGCCACAGAAGTGCGTTAAGCTCAAGAAGTATGGACACACCAGCTGCAACGATCCGGCAATCAAGTCTGGACTGGTGGGCGGCTATGGCGAATATGTTTACATTCTGCCTGGAACAACTGTGTTCAAGCTTTCTGACAAGCTTTCTGACGAGGTTGCAACTCCTGCGAACTGCGCTCTGGCTACTGTAGTGAATGCAGTGGAGACCATCGGCGTGAACAAGGGAGATGTAGTCCTGGTACAGGGTGCCGGGCTCCTGGGACTTAACTGCTGTGCTCTTTCTGCAGCTGCAGGGGCAAAGGAGATCATCATCACCGATGTTGTGGACTCCCGCCTTGAGGATGCAAGAAGATTCGGTGCAACCCAGACCATCAACCTGAAGGATTATCAGGGCGATGACCTGACCAAGAAGATCAAGGAGATCGCTCCTAACGGAGTTGATGTAGCCCTTGAGTTCTGCGGACGGGCAGAGGCTGCAAACCAGGCTATCGCAGTGCTGCGGACTGGCGGACGGTATATGATTGCCGGTATGGTTAACCCAACACCGCTCAATATCGATGCCAATAATATCACCAGAAAGTATCTTACCATCAAGGGTATCCACAACTATAACCCTAAGCACCTTGGTATTGCTCTTAAGTTCCTGGAGGACAACCAGGACAAGTATCCATACAGGGAGCTTGTGGGCGAGGTATTCCCTCTGGACAAGATCAACGAGGCTGTTGAGGTCTCCAAATCCCAGAAGTATATCAGAGTCGGTATCAAATACTGACTAAGGGCCCTCCCGAAAGGGAGGGTTTTTTTATATGAAGCAAGATTCTCACACTATACGAAACACCCTTTTCCCGAAGCGTATCATCATAAACTTCATAGCATCGGCGCTTCTTATACTGGTGCTCTTCTTTCTTGCTACCATAGTTATCAACAACCGTGCCAAGGTGCGGAACGAGAATATATATAAGAACCAGCAGATCCTGCAGGTCCGGATGGCTGCCCAGGCTATCGAGGACAACCTTAACTCCATCTTCTACAATATTGATATTATCCAGCTCTACTGCCGGGACCTTTTTACCGGGCAGCGCGAGATGTCAAACAGCTTCTTCCAGCTGGTTCAGACCAGCAGGCAGGAGGTTACCGCCTTTATCGTGGTGGACGAAGAGGGCATTGTCCGCTACCGGAGCTTCTCCATAGGGGGCGAGGGAAAGGCGGCTCAGGACCTCATACTTAAATACATAGATGAATATCAGAACAAGATCTCAGGCGGACTCAACTATGTGCCGCCTCTTTATATAACTAAAGACATGCAGCTTGCCATAAAGCTGGTCCCTATCTGGCGGAACGGCCAGAAGACCGGTGTTATCGGCGTGGCAGTTAATATTGGAAGCATTATCCAGAAGTACAGTTTTGTATCCAGGCTTGGATTCTCGGGCGACGAGCTTTTCCTGGATAAGAACGGCACAGTCATAGTGGACATGGAGCCTGACAACATAGGGCGCAATATCCACGATGTCAGCCTGGAGGGGATAAACACCGGAAGCTTCCCGATGAAGGATATCCTTTCCCATGTCTCTGGAAACCGCAAGTTCAAGGTCATGGACAGGATGGGCAAATCACACAGCGCCCTGGTGGCCTGGGACTCGTTCAGCATAATGGACGAGAAGATAATTGTGCTGGTGGGTGCCTCCGAGAAAGTTATAAACCGCCCGCTGCAGCAGTTCCACAGGCAGGCTATGGCCCTGGGCCTTGTGGTTGTGGCTATCATGGTATGTTTCTCCATACTCCTCATCTATTCCAGGAAGCGGGTTGTGCGCCACAGTATAAAGATTATGGAGGAGACCATAGAGCAGCGGACAAACGAGCTTATGCGGAGCGAGAAGAAATACCAGGCTGTATTCCATGGTGTCAACGACGGTCTTGTGGTGCTTAAGGATGGTGCAATAAGCTACTTCAACCAGAGTGCCGCCGACCTGGTGGGCTACCCGGCCGACGAGCTGGCGGGGAGAAACCCGCTGGACTTTGTCTTCGAGGCCTACGAGGAGGGTGTCGACAATGCAGCTCCATACAGGGAGTATGCAAAGGAGGCCCTGGCCGGCAAGACTGTGCAGTTTGAGGCTATACTTATGCGCAAGGACGGCTCTCTGCTCTATGCCGAGGTGGGTCTTGCCGACCTTGAGGAGAAGTCCTCGCTTATAATGACCCTGCGCGACATAACACTCCGCAAGAAGGCCGAGAAGGAGCTCTACGAGCTCAACGCACAGCTGGAGAAGCGGGTTTCGCAGCGTACTCTGGAACTTGAGAATGCCAACAACGCCCTCAAGGTATCCCTGGCCACCCTTAAGGAGACCCAGCAGAACCTGGTGGAGGCCGAGAAGATGGCATCGCTGGGTGTCCTGGTGGCCGGGGTTGCCCACGAGGTGAACACCCCTGTGGGCATAGGCGTCACAGCCGCCTCATACCTTGAGGAGCAGACTAAGCTCTTTGACAGCAAGTACAGGGCAAACCAGATGAAGAGGTCGGATCTGGAGAGCTACCTGGCTATGGCAAACGACTCTGCCAAGGTTATCCTGGACAACCTGCACCTGGCTTCCGAGCGTATATCAAGCTTCAAGCAGGTGGCTGTGGACCAGACCAGCCAGGAGATAAGAAAGTTCAATCTCAAGTCCTATATAGAGGATATTCTTACCAGCATACAGCCGGCATATAAAAAGACCAGGCACAAGGTTCTCCTTACCGGCGATGACGACTTGAGCGTCATCAGCGCCCCGGGTGCCCTGTCCCAGGTATTCACCAATCTGGTCATGAACTCCCTTAAGCACGGCTTCGAGGGGATAGAGCAGGGGACAGTGACCATAGATGTGCACCGGGGCGGGAACGGGGTGGAGATTGTCTACTCCGACAACGGCGTGGGCATGAGCCCCGAGGTTGTCCAGAAAATCTACGACCCGTTCTTCACCACAAAGCGGGGTATGGGGGGCAGCGGCCTGGGTATGAATATTGTCTATAATCTGGTCACCCGTATCCTGGGCGGAGAGATCCGATGCGAGAGCTCCCCTGGCAACGGGGCGAAATTTTACATTAATTTGCCCTGGGAGATTGACAAAAATTCGCATATTTGATATTTTTTCTCATTGCTTATTATGAATAAGTATGCCTTTGTAGCTCAGGGGTAGAGCACTTCCATGGTAAGGAAGGGGTCGTCGGTCCGATTCCGACCGAAGGCTTTTATAGTGTCAGGAGGAATATTATGGCATCAAAGAAGAAAGGTAATATAGAGCTGGTTGCACTGCAGTGCACCGAGTGCAAGAGAAAGAACTATACAACTTCCAAGAACAGAAAGAACATCCAGGGAAAGATGGAGTTCAGCAAGTACTGTAAGTTCGACAGAAAGCATACCATCCACAAAGAGACAAAGATTAAATAAGTAATATAATAGGGCAGTAGCTCCAACGGCTAGAGCGCTGGTCTCCAAAACCGGATGTTGTAGGTTCGAATCCTACCTGCCCTGTATTTTATTCGGGAGAATATAATGAATAAAGTTTTGCTTTTTTTCAAGGAAAGCTATGCTGAGCTTAAGAAAGTAGTATGGCCCAGCCGCCAGGAAGTAGTCTCATCCACCTGGATTGTTATTATTTCCACCCTTATTTTTGCCGGCGTATTAGGTCTGGTTGATTTTCTGCTCATTCTTTTGATGGATGTGATTTTCTGATATGGCGAGAGAATGGTATATCCTTCATACCTATTCCGGGTATGAGAATAAAGTGGAAAAGTTCATCAGGTCTTACATGGAAGACCCTGAGTTCTCAAAGACTGTTCTTGATATCAAAGTTCCTACAGAGGAAGTTACTATAGAAGGAAAGGATGGCAAGAAGAAGAATGTTGTCCGCAAGTTCCTTCCAGGATATGTGCTTCTGGAGATGGATCTGGCAGAGGGAGACTGGCTCTCTTCTCTCTCAAAGATCAAGAAGATTGCAGGAGCTTCTGGATTCGTAGGGACAAGAGGCAACGAGAAGCCACATCCGATTCCTACCGACGAGATCAAGACTATCCTTCAGCGGGCCGGTGAGCTTAAGACCAATAAGCATGTCATGGTCAAGCAGACTTTTGAGGTCGGCGAGACTGTCAAGATTGTCGAAGGTCCATTTGATACATTCGTCGGAAAGATAGATGAACTTAACCTTGAGAAAGGCAAGGCAAAAGTCATGGTTGGTATACTCGGTCGGTTCACACCTGTTGAGGTTGAGCTCAGCCAGGTTGAGAAGATCTGAATATAAACCGGTAAGTTTTACCGTCTTGATGGGAGTTTCCTGACGCCAGTCGGGGGACGCTATACCACAAAGGAGAAAAAAATGGCAAAGAAAAAGATTGTTGCTTACATTAAATTGCAGATTCCTGCAGGAAAAGCAACTCCGGCACCTCCAGTCGGCCCGGCATTGGGACCTCACGGAGTCAGCGCGCCGCAGTTTGTTCAGCAGTTTAATGATAAGACAAAGGGAATGGAGCCGGGTCTTACAGTTCCGGTTGTCATTACTGTCTATGCTGACAAGACTTTCAGTTTTATCCTGAAGACTCCTCCTGCAGCCGTTCTTATCAAGAAGGCCTGCGGAATCCAGAGCGGATCGGCACAGCCACACAAGGACAAGGTTGCAAAGCTTTCAAAGGCTGATCTGAAGAAGATTGCAGAGACTAAGATGCCTGATATCAATGCAAACGATATCGATGCTGCAATGAAAATTATTGCTGGTACAGCACGCAGTATGGGTGTTGAGGTGGAGAAGTAATCATGAAAAGAGGAAAGAAATTTCAGGATGCTGTAAAGAAGTATAACAAACTTGAAGTTTATACTTTTGAAGAAGGTGCAAAGCTTGTTAAAGAGCTTGCTTTTGCTAAGTTCGACGAGACTGTTGATTTCTCAGTCAGACTTAACCTTAAGAAAGGTCAGAGCGTCAGAGATACACTGGTTCTTCCACATCAGTTCAAGGGCGAGAAAAAGATTCTTGTCTTCGCTAAGGGAGCCAAGGCTGAGGAGGCTAAGGCTGCAGGAGCCGCATTTGTCGGCGACAGCGATCTGGTAGAGAAGATCAAGGGCGGCTGGCTTGATTTCGATGTAGCTGTGGCAACTCCAGACATGATGAAGGATGTAGGTAAGCTGGGTCCTATCCTGGGTAGAAGAGGTCTTATGCCTAACCCCAAGACTCACACTGTTACATTCGATATCAAAGAGGCAATTGCCGAGCTTAAGAAAGGCCGGACAGAATACAGATCTGACAAGACTGGTATTGTAAGCGTTTCTATCGGAAAGGTTTCTATGGATGCAGACAAACTGGCAGAGAACATGGCAGTTGTAGCTTCCGAGATTGAGAGAAAGCGGCCTGCCGATGCAAAGGGCGACTTTGTCCTTTCTCTGGCTATCTCTTCAACTATGGGACCTGGCGTTAAGGTTAAGAAGGCGTAAGAGAGGTAGACTATGGCAGAGTATATTGCAAAAGTACAGGATAACAAGAAAGAAGCAGTAGCAGATCTCAAGTCAAGGTTCGATGGAATCTCAAGCTTTATTTTCGCTGACTACAGAGGTCTTACTGTTGCACAGATCACAGAGATCAGAGATAAGCTCAGAGCCAGTGACACAGAGTTCAAGGTAGTCAAGAACAGATTTGCCAAGATTGCCATGAAAGATCTGGGAATCACTGAGGTGGATGACTTCCTCAAGGGACCTACTGCAGTTGCAGCAGTTCCAGGAGAATCCAACGATGTTGCCAAGGCACTTTTTGAATTTGCAAAAGGTATGCCTCTGACAGTCAAGGGTGCGGTCATCAATGGAGAACTTTTTGATGCAGCAAAGATTGAGGCTTTCTCAAAGCTGCCAGGAAGAACTCAGCTTATCGCTATGTTGATGGGTCTGATGAAGGCTCCTGTCCAGAAGCTTGCCGCAACACTGCAGGCAATCGTGGACAAGGGTGGAGAAGCTGCAAAACCGGAAGAGGCAAAAGCAGAGTAAAAACAATTGCGGCATTAGTCTTAAATAGTCATGCTACTGCCGCATAAAAAAATAAAAAAAAAGGAGAAGTTAATATGGCTACAAAAGATGAAATTCTTGAATCAATCGCTAATATGACAGTTATGGAGATTGCTGATCTTGTAAAGGCAATGGAAGAGAAGTTCGGCGTATCTGCAGCAGCAGTTGCAGCACCAGTTGCAGGCGGCGCAGCCGCAGCAGCACCAGCAGAGGAAGAGAAGACAGAGTTCGACGTTATCCTGGCTGCTGTTCCAGCTGACAAGAAGATTCCTTGCATCAAGGTTGTAAGAGAGATCACCGGTCTTGGACTGAAAGAGGCAAAAGAGCTTGTTGAAGGAGCTCCAAAGGCTATCAAGGAAGGCGCTTCCAAGGAAGATGCTGCTGCTCTTAAGGCAAAACTTGAGGCTGCTGGTGCAACAGTTGAAGTTAAATAAGCTTGACTTTGATTTCAGAACACTTTTAGATTTTATATTTTTATTCAAAGGGGTTGGACTATCCGTAGTACAGCCCCTGTTTGTCCATAATATGGACACGGGCTTTATCGAGGGAGGTATAGCGAATGCTTGATAGAAAAAAAGCTATTAAGCGGCATTACATTGTAGGGGACAAGTATTACGAAGGTGAGTATCATGAGTTCATGGATGTTCCTAACCTGATTGATATTCAGCTTTCTTCCTACGAGAAGTTCTTACAGCTTGAGAGACTTAAGAAAGGCGAGAAGCTGGAGAACCAGGGTCTTGAGGAAGTATTCAGGAGCACATTCCCTATAGAGAGTCCCAACGGCGACATGACTCTTGATTATGTCGGATATTCCTTGGGCGACAAGAAGAACAAGAAGCTTGATGAGTTTGAATGCAAGCAGAAGAACGCCACCTATTCTATCCCGCTGAAGGCCAAGATCAATCTTACCTTTGCTACCGGAGAGATCCGGCAGAAAGAGATTTACATGGGCGACATTCCAATGATGACAGACAGAGGTACTTTCATCATCAATGGCGCAGAGCGTGTAATTGTAAGCCAGATCCACAGATCTCCTGGTGTTGTATTCTCATACGAGAAGGATAAGGCACTTTATTCCTCAAGAATCATTCCATACAGAGGTTCCTGGCTTGAGTTTGAGATTGACAAGAAGAAAGGACTTATCTTTGCGAAGATAGACCGGAAGAAAAGAATTCTTGGAACTGTTTTCCTCCGGGCTCTCGGCTTTGAGATAAGCGAGCAGATAATCGAGAACTTCTATGCGACAAAGAAAGTCACTATCCACTCTAAAGACGAAAGAAACGTTGACCTGGAAGGAAAAATCCTGGCCAAGACTATATATCATAAAGACACACTGCTGTACAGCGTAGGCGACGAGATAAGCCGCAGCACACTGGAGGAGATGAAGGAGAAGGGTATCAAGGAGGTCACAATCGTTGATATCGATAAGAAGACCCAGAACACCCTCCATTCCGATATTATCCTCAACTGTCTCAAGAAAGAGAAGGAAAAGAGCAAAGACGGCTCTGAGCCTACAAAAGAGAGCGCCCTTAAGGAAGTGTTTGATGTCCTGTTCCCTGGCGAGCTTTTCTCCAAGGAGAACGGCGAGAAAGAGCTCAGGAACATGTTCTTCAGCCCGAAGAAATATGATCTGGGCAAAGTGGGCCGCTACAAGCTTAACAAAAAATATAATCAGAAACCTGGCAGAAGCGATGAGGATGATGACTCAAAGATTGATGATAACGGCGAGACAGTCCTTACCATGGATGACATCATCTGCACCATGACTTTCCTGATCAAGGTGTTTATCGGCGAGGAGAGCCCGGACGACATCGACCATCTCGGAAACAGACGTATCCGCTCTGTCGGCGAGCTTCTTACAAACCAGCTCAAGGTTGCATTCGCAAGAGTCGAGCATATTGCAAAGGACAGGATGCAGCTCAAGGAGACCGAGACATTAAGGCCATCTGACCTTATCTCAATCAAGCCTATCGTAACAATAGTCAGAGAGTTCTTCAGCTCAGACCAGCTGTCCCAGTTCATGGACCAGGTCAATCCGCTTGCAGAGCTTACCCACAAGAGAAGGCTCAGCGCACTCGGTACAGGCGGTCTTTCCAGAGACAGAGCCGGATTCGAGGTCAGAGACGTACACTTCACCCACTACGGAAGAATGTGTCCTATCGAGACTCCTGAAGGTGCAAACATCGGTCTTATCGTATCCCTGGCCAACTACACCAAGGTTAATGACTACGGATTCCTTGAGGCTCCGTACCGGAAGGTCGAGAAAGGAAGAGCTACAAAATCTGTCAGATACATGGATGCCATGGACGAGGAGAAGAAGGTAATCGCCCAGGCAAACGCAGTTCTGGATGCCAAGGGCAACCTGGTGAACGAGCAGGTTTCTGTCCGCAGGGCAGGAAACTACTATTCCGAGGACAGAGAGAAAGTTCAGTACATGGATGTTTCCCCTAAGCAGGTAATCTCTGTATCCACCTCTCTGGTTCCTTTCATCGAGCACGATGACGCAAACAGAGCTCTTATGGGTTCCAACATGATGAGACAGGCTGTTCCGCTGCTGTTCCCGGAGGCTCCTATTGTAGGAACCGGAATGGAGGGAAGGACTGCATATGACTCCGGCGTTGTCGTAAAGGCAAAGAGAGCTGGAAAAGTATCCTATGTGTCATCTACCCGCATAGACATTATCCCTGATGAAGCTCCGGAAGAGGTTGATTCATACCGCCTCCAGAAGTATCAGCGGACAAACCAGGACACATGCTTCTCTCAGAAGCCTATTGTTGCTCTGGACGACAAGATAGAGAAGGGCGATGTCATTGCAGACGGCCCTGCGACAGACCATGGCGAGCTGGCCCTGGGACGGAACGTTCTGGTAGGCTTTATCCCATGGAATGGATATAACTACGAGGATGCTATCCTTATCTCTGAGCGGGTGGTCAAGGAGGATATCTTCACATCCATCCACCTGAACGAGTATGAGGCAGAGGTCCGGGAGAACAAGAACGGAGCCGACAAGCTTACCCGTGATATTCCTAATGTAAGCGAGAAGAAGCTTGAGGACCTGGACGAGGAAGGAATTATCCGCATCGGTGCCAAGGTAAAGGCCAACGATATTCTGGTCGGAAAAGTAACTCCGAAGGCAGAGAACGAGTCCACACCGGAGCTCAAGCTGCTCCGCACACTCTTCGGCGAGAAGGCTAAGGATGTAAAGGATACATGCCGCAGAGTTCCTGCAGGAGTGAGCGGTACTGTAATCGATGTGCAGCGCCTTAAGAAATCTGAGGGCGATGAGCTCAGCCCTGGAGTTGAAGAGATTGTCAAAGTGATCATCGCAACCAAGCGCAAGCTCCGTGCAGGTGACAAGCTGGCAGGACGCCATGGAAACAAAGGTGTCGTATCCCGCATTCTTCCGGAAGAGGATATGCCATACTTGGCAGACGGTACTCCGCTTGATATCTGTCTCAACCCTCTGGGTGTACCTTCCCGTATGAACCTGGGTCAGCTTATGGAGTCCAGCCTTGGTCTTGCAGGTCTGGCACTGAATGAAAAATATGCAGTTCCTGTATTCCAGTCTGCTACAAACGATATGATCTCCAAGCTGCTTAAGAAGGGCGGCCAGCCGGAGAACTCAAAGGCAATTCTCTACGACGGTCTTACCGGAGAGCCTTTCGAGAATCCGCTTATGATCGGATGTGCATATATGCTCAAGCTCAACCACCTGGTTGACGACAAGATGCATGCCCGCTCAACAGGTCCTTATTCCCTTATCACCCAGCAGCCTCTCGGTGGAAAGGCCCAGTTCGGTGGCCAGAGACTCGGAGAGATGGAGGTATGGGCACTTGAGGCTTACGGTGCTGCAAATACACTGCAGGAATTCCTTACCATCAAGTCTGATGATATGAACGGAAGGACCAAGACATATGAGAATATTGTCAAGGGCGAATCCACCACACAGGCTGGTATTCCAGAGTCCTTCAACGTTCTTGTCCAGGAGCTCCGTGGATTGGCGCTGGATATGTCCCTGTGGAATGACAAGGGAGAGCAGATTCCTCTTACCGAGAAGGATGAGGAGCTGATCAAACAGCCGGCTGGAAAGCAATTTTGATGGAGGGGTGATATAGTTATGATGAAAGACATGCAGGAATTTGATAATATTTTAATTAAACTCGCTTCTCCGGAACAGATCAGGAAATGGTCCTATGGAGAGGTCAAGAAATCCGAGACTATAAACTATAGAAGCCAGGAACCGGAAGATGACGGTCTTTTCTGCCGCAAGATCTTCGGAACCACCAAGGACTGGGAATGTAAGTGCGGAAAATTCAAGTCTATCCGCTACAAGGGTGTAAAATGTGAGCGCTGCGGCGTCGAGGTGACCCACTCCAGAGTAAGAAGAGAGAGAATGGGACATATTGAGCTTGCCGCTCCTGTTGCCCATATCTGGTACTACCGCTCTGTTCCTTCCCCGATCGGTCTTCTGCTCAACCTCTCATCCTCTGATCTCAGATCTGTGCTTTATTACGAGAAATACATTGTAATTGACGCAGGAAACACAGAGGATACCAAGCTGCATAAGTTCCAGGTGCTCACCGAGGATGAATACAACAAGGCAAAGGAGAAGTTCGGCCAGAGCTTCACAGCAGACACAGGTGCCGAGGCTATCAAGATCCTTCTTAAAGAGCTTGACCTGCAGGATATTGCAAGGGAACTCCGCTCCGAGATGAAGAAGAAGGACGGCAAGGTGGAGAAGAAGTTCCTCAAGCGCCTCAAGATAGTTGAGGATTTCCTCAAGTCAGAGATCAACCCAAGCTGGATGATCCTGGATGTAATTCCAGTCATTCCGCCGGATCTCCGTCCAATGACTCCGATGGAAGGGGGCCGTTTCGCAACATCAGACCTGAACGACCTCTATAGAAGAGTCATCAACAGAAACAACAGACTTAAGAAAGTGCAGGCTATGGGTGCTCCTTCTATCCTGCTCCGCAGCGAGAAGCGTATGCTGCAGGAGGCAGTTGATGCCCTTCTGGATAACTCCAAGAAGAAAAAGATGGCAAAGGGAACCAGCAACAGACCTGCAAAGTCACTTTCCGACATGCTCAAGGGAAAGCAGGGACGGTTCCGCCAGAACCTTCTTGGTAAGAGAGTAGACTACTCAGGCCGTTCAGTAATTGTTGTAGGACCTGAGCTCAAGTTCCACCAGTGCGGTCTTCCTGCAAAGATGGCATTGGAACTTTACAAGCCTTTCATAATGAAGAAGCTTGTGGAGAAAGAGATTGTATATAACATAAAGAAAGCTAAGACCCTTGTGGAAGAGGCAGCCGATGAAGTTTGGGGCGTACTCGACGAGGTTGTGAAGGAGCATCCGGTCATGCTGAACCGTGCACCTACACTGCACCGTCTTGGAATCCAGGCTTTCGAGCCGGTTCTTGTGGAAGGGAAAGCTATAAAGCTGCATCCGCTGGTATGCCGTGCGTTCAACGCCGACTTCGACGGAGATCAGATGGCAGTCCATCTGCCTCTTACCCAGGCGGCGCAGATTGAGTGCTGGACACTTATGATGTCTATCAACAACCTGCTGGACCCTGCCAACGGAAGACCTATTGTATTCCCATCACTGGATATGGTCCTGGGTATCTACCAGCTTACTATTGCCAAGCCTTATGATGAAATAGCTGTAAACGGCGAGAAGAAGCTCAAGGTAAGATGCTTCTCCTCTTTCGACGAGGTTCTGCTGGCACTGGATTCCCGGTCTGTAAGATACCAGGATGTAATAAAGATCAAAGTAGTGGATGGAAAAGTTGTGGGCAAGTCTGTGGACAAGAGCCTGGAAGGACAGTATATCCTGACCACCCCGGGACGGCTTCTGTTCAACGAGCCGCTTCCAGATGTGCTTGAGTTCCACAACGGTCCGTTCTTCGACGGCCAGGAAGAGAAGAAATGGTCTCTCGAGGCTGGCGACAAAGATAAGAAAGAATGGCTTAAAGGCTATATAGATAAGGACCTTAAGAAGATTATCTTCGACTGCTACAAGCAGTTCGGTTCCTCTGTCACAATCCAGCTTCTTGATGCTGTAAAGGCATTGGGATTCAAGTATGCCACAAAGTTCGGTTCCACCATCAGTATGGCAGATATCATTGTACCTCCTGAAAAGAAGGCTCTTATCGAGAAAGCACAGGAGAAGGTGAAGGATATCCAGAACCAGTTCAAGAGCGGTGCTATAACCGAGAACGAGCGGTATAACAGAGTAATCGAGGAGTGGGCCGCAACCGAGGGTGCCCTTACCGACGTGCTTATGAAACGTCTGGAAGAGGACCGCCAGGGCTTCAACCCTGTATTCATGATGGCACAGTCCGGAGCCAGAGGTAGCCGTACCCAGCTCAGACAGCTGGCCGGAATGAGAGGCCGTATGCAGAAGCCTAACGGTGAGATCATCGAGCTTGCGATCAGGTCCAACTTCAAGGAAGGTCTTTCCATCATCGAGTTCTTCATCTCCTCAAACGGAGCAAGAAAAGGTCTTGCAGATACAGCCCTCAAGACATCCAACGCAGGTTACCTTACAAGACGTCTTGTAGATATCGCACAGGATGTTGTAGTAGAGGAAGAGGACTGCGGAACCATCAACGGTATGGATATCAGCGCCCTCAAGGAAGGAGAGAAGATAAAGGAATCCCTGGCCGACAGAATTGAAGGAAGATTTACACTTGAGCGGGTTAAGCACCCGATCACAGGCGAGATTATTCTGGATATGAACCAGGAGATCACCGAGGCCAAGGCCAAGGAGATTGAGGCTGCCGGAATCGAGACTGTCCGGATAAGAAGCGTTCTTACCTGCGACTCCAAGTATGGTGTATGTCAGAAGTGCTATGGCCGGAACCTGGCCAACAACAGACCTGTAGAGATCGGCGAGGCTGTCGGAATCATCGCGGCACAGTCCATAGGTCAGCCTGGTACACAGCTTACCATGAGAACATTCCATACAGGCGGTACAGCAGACAAGGCCAGCGAGGCAACCGAAATCAAGAGAGATTATCCTGTATTCATCAGAGAGATCCACGGCAACACTGTCAAGCTTGACAACGGAGACGTGCTCTTCACCAGAAAGGGATATATCATTGCCAACAAGATCCTTATCGCCAGAGACATCCTTAAGGGAGACAAGCTCCTGGTCGAGGACAACAGCATGGTTACTCCGGGCAAGCCGCTCATCAAGCGGGGCAAGGAGACAATCAATGCCACAAACAAGGCTTATGTCCATGTTCTGGGCGACAAGCTCCTCTCTCTTGGAATCGAGCAGCGGATTGACATCAAGAATGGATCCGAGCTGTTTGTCAAGGCTAACAGCCGCATAGAGGCCGATGAGGTCATCGCCAAGTTCGACCCGTTCGCAGAGCCTATCATTGCAGAGTATTCAGGTACTATCCAGTATCATGACCTTATCTCTGGAAAGACAATGAAAGAGGAGCTGAACGCAAACAACGGACAGAAAGAGAAGAAGATCATCGAATTCACCGACGAGGCCTTTGACCCGAGAATCTCTATCGTGGACAAGAACGGCAAGGAGCTGGTTACTTACTACCTGCCTGGAAACTCATACGTAACTGTAGAGGACGGCGAGGCTGTGAAGGCTGGAAAATCACTGGCCAAGCTGCTTAAGGCCAACACCAAAGGTTCAGACATCACCGAAGGTCTTCCACGTGTCGAGGAGCTGTTCGAGGCCAGAATACCGAAGAATCCGGCTGTTCTTGCCATGGTTTCCGGAACTGTCAAGTTCTGCGGAAAGAGCAAGGGCAAGAGAATCATCATAATCACCGACGAGCAGGAGAGAGAGTTCAAGCATCTTATCCCTATGGGCAAGAACCTGCTTGTAAGAGACGGCGATAAAGTCGAGGCAGGCGAGGAGCTTTGCGACGGCGAGAAGAACCCACACGACATCCTGAATATCCTTGGAGAGAATGCGCTCCAGTCTTACCTGATGAACGAGGTTCTCAAGGTTTATAAGAAGGTTGATGTAAGAATCAATGACAAGCACATCGGTGTCATCATCCGCCAGATGCTCAGGAAGGTTGAGATCGCACACGTGGGCGACACCAAGTTCATCCTCGGAAGCCAGGAGGACAAAGTCCGGTTCCAGGAAGAGAACAAGCGTGTCATCGATGCCAAGGGTGCTCCGGCTGTGGCAAGATCCAAGCTCCTTGGAATCACCAAGGCATCGCTGGCTATCGAGTCATTCCTCTCCGCAGCTTCGTTCCAGGAGACAACCAAGGTTCTTACCAAGGCTGCCATCGAAGGAAAGACCGACCATCTCCACGGACTTAAGGAGAACCTGCTGATCGGTCACCTTATCCCGGCCGGAACCGGAAACAAGATGTACCGCAATGTCAAGCTGTACAACGATCAGAACGAGGATCTGGACCTGGTGGTTCAGGAAGTGCTGGAAAGACGGAAGCAGGAGGCGCAGGAAGCTGCCGAAAACGGCCCGAAACAGCGCAGTATTGAGGATCTTGAATAGGGAATAATATCCCACTTGACTTTTTCCAGTCAGATTGTTAATCTAGTGTTCTGGAAAAATGAGGCAGTATATCTGCCAAAAACTATATAGGAGAAGGTTGTTAAATGCCTACAATTAATCAGTTAATCAGAAAAGGTAGAAAAGCGGTCAAGAAAAAGACCAAATCTCCTGCTCTTGAAAGCTGTCCTCAGAAGAGAGGCGTATGTACAAGAGTTATGACTGTAACACCTAAGAAACCTAACTCTGCTTTGAGAAAGGTTGCCAGAGTAAGACTTTCCAACGGCATCGAGGTTACAGCTTACATCCCAGGTATCGGACATAACCTGCAGGAACACTCTGTTATCCTGCTCAGAGGTGGAAGAGTAAAGGACCTCCCTGGTGTAAGATATCATATCATCAGAGGTGCAAAGGATACCCTTGGTGTAGAAGACAGAAAGAGATCACGTTCTAAATACGGAACAAAGAAACCAAAGGCTTGATAGAGGAACGTATAAATGTCTAGAAGAAGCGGTGCTACAAAAAGAGAATTTATTCCAGATCCACGGTACAACAGTACAGTGGTTGCAAAGTTCATTACACGCATGATGTTTGACGGCAAGAAATCAATCAGCACAAAGATCATGTATGATGCAATGGAATTTTTAAGCAAAAAGACAGACAAGGAACCTATCGAGGCACTTACAGCAGCACTTGAGAATGTAAAGCCTGTTGTTGAGGTAAAGTCAAGAAGAGTAGGTGGTTCCACCTATCAGGTTCCAATGGAAATAAGAGAGTCCAGAAGAGAAGCTCTGGCTATGAGATGGATTATCCAGGCTTCCAGATCCAGAAATGGAAAGACTATGGGCGAGAAGCTGGGTGCTGAGCTGCTTGATGCATTCAATTCAACAGGTACAGCATTCAAGAAAAAGGAAGATACCCACAAGATGGCAGAGGCTAACAAGGCATTCTCCCATTATCGTTGGTAATCTAAATAGCCCTTTTTTCGTCGAAAAAGGGGCTATAAACCATTTATTTGCTTGATTTTATCACGTTTTGCTCTTGTCAAAAGTTTCTGCTTGTGATAAAACAAGATGAAATAGGTCGTTTTTCTGCGACCATTTGTGCATTTGGTTGAGCCAAACCAATTGCTCGGAGCTGCCTGCGGCAGCTGGAGTGGTAAGGTGGTGATACTGTCATTCATATCTTTTGAATAATAGTGTTGTCATCTTTTTATCTCAATTATTTTTGAAAATGAAATTTTTTTAAGTATTAGATTCTTTAGGAGGAAACTAATGGCAAAAGAGAAGTTTGAAAGGACAAAACCACACATTAACGTTGGTACAATCGGACACGTAGACCATGGTAAGACAACTCTTACCGCAGCAATTTCTATGTATTGCGCAAAGAAGAACGGCGGAAAGGTAATGAACTATGATGATATCGACAACGCTCCAGAAGAGAAAGCTAGAGGTATCACCATCAACACAAGACATATCGAGTATGAGACAGCAAACAGACACTACGCTCACGTAGACTGCCCGGGCCATGCCGACTATGTAAAGAACATGATCACCGGTGCCGCTCAGATGGACGGCGCAGTTATCCTGGTAGCTGCAGACTCTGGTCCAGAGCCACAGACAAGAGAGCACATCCTGCTTGCAAGACAGGTTGGCGTTCCAAAGCTGATTGTATTCCTTAACAAGATGGACCTTGCAGACCCAGAGCTGGTAGAGCTCGTAGAGGTAGAGGTTCAGGAACTTCTTGAGAAGTACGGTTTCGATCCTAACTGTCCTATCATCAAGGGATCTGCATTCGAGGCTATGTCTCATCCAGACGACCCAGAGAAGACAAAGTGCATCCAGGAGCTCCTCGATGCAATGGATACATATTTCCCACTCCCAGAGAGAGAAATCGACAAGCCATTCCTGATGCCAGTAGAGGATATCTTCTCTATCTCCGGCCGTGGTACAGTAGCTACCGGAAGAATCGAGAGAGGTATTGTAAAGGTTGGCGATGCAGTTGAGATCGTAGGTATCAAGGAGACAAGAAGCTCCGTAGTTACCGGCGTTGAGATGTTCAACAAGACAATGGATCAGGGAGAAGCTGGAGACAACGTAGGTATCCTGCTCCGCGGTGTTGAGAAGAAAGAGATCGAAAGAGGTCAGGTACTTGCAAAACCAGGTACAATCACACCACACAAGAAGTTCAAGGGAGCTATCTACTGTCTGACAAAGGAAGAGGGTGGACGCCACAACCCATTCTTCACAGGTTACAGACCACAGTTCTATTTCAGAACAACCGATATTACCGGTACTGTTACACTGCCAGAAGACAAGCAGATGGTTATGCCTGGTGACAACACCGAGCTTACTGTAGAACTTATTTATCCTATCGCTATGGAGAAAGGTCTTAGATTCGCTATCCGTGAGGGTGGAAAGACTGTAGCCAGCGGCCAGGTAACAGAGATTATTGAGTAACAAGAATATGCCCTCCGTATCTAAAGCGGGGGGCCATTTTTTCGGGAGAAAGTAATAAAAATGGCTGAAGAAAGGATTAGAGTAAGGCTTAGAGGATTTGACATCGAATTGATTGACCAGAGCGCGAAGTCTATTGTACAGACTGTTGTAAAGGCTGGTGCAAAGGTTGCAGGACCGATCCCTCTGCCTACAAAGATCAACAAATACACTGTTCTTAAATCTCCGTTTGTAAACAAAAAATCACGGGAACAGTTTGAGATGAGAACACACAAAAGGTTAATTGATATTTTTGAGCCATCCTCAGACGTAATGGATGCCCTTATGAAACTTGAATTGCCCGCAGGTGTTGATGTAGAGATTAAGCAGTGATTGGGGTGATGAGATTATGATTGGGTTGATAGCAGAAAAAGTTGGAATGACTCAGGTTTTTGACGAAAGCGGCGTGCTCACACCTGTTACAGTTATCAAAGTTGACGAGAACACAGTTGTCGGCGAAAGAACTGCCGAGAAAAACGGCTACAGCGCTGTAGTTCTTGGATATGGTGATATCAAGAAGAAACATGTGACAAAACCATATGCAGGTCAGTTTGCAGAGGGCATTGAGCCAAGAAAGAAACTGGTGGAGTTCCGGGACTTTGAGCTTGAGTGCAAACCTGGCGATAAGCTTGGAATCGAGGTTTTTGCAGACATCGATACAGTTGATGTAATCGGAACCTCCAAGGGAAAAGGTTATGCAGGTGTAATGAAGCGCCATAACTTCGGCGGCGGAAGAGCTACACATGGTTCCAAGTTCCACAGACAGAACGGTGGTGTAGGTATGTCTTCCACACCAGGTAAACTGATGAAAGGCCTTAAGATGGCTGGAAGAATGGGCAGCGACAGAGTGACTGTCCAGAACATCAAAGTTGTTAAAGTTGACGCTGAAAAGAAAGTAATTCTTATTGCAGGCGCTGTTCCGGGTGCTGCAAAGAGTTTGGTACTTGTCAGAAAAGCAATAAAGTAGACAAAGAGGAAAATAAATGGAAGCTAAGGTCTTCTCAGTAAAAGGTGAAGAGTTACGGACAATAGAACTTGAAGACTCTGTTTTTAACTGCGAAATAAGTGACGGAACTATTTATTACGCGATAAATAACGAACTTGCCAACATGAGAGTTGGAACAGCATGCACAAAAGACAGAGACGAAGTGAGCGGCAGCACAGCCAAGCCATGGAGCCAGAAGGGCACAGGCCGGGCAAGAGCAGGTCGCAAGAGAAGTCCGTTATGGGTTGGCGGTGGTGTAGTTTTTGGTCCTAAGCCAAGAGATTACAGCTACAAGATGCCAAAAAAGATGAAAAGACTTGCAATGAAATCTATCCTCAGCCAGAAAGTGCTGGGCGGTAAATTCAAAGTTGTTGAAGATTTTACAATTGAAAGCGGAAAGACAAAGGATATTGCCGCTGTTCTCAAGAATCTTGTTCCTGCAGAGAGAACAGTTCTCATTCTGAAGGATGACGATGCCATGATCAAGAGAGCAGGACGGAACATTCCTTGGCTCACTTTCCTTTCATACAATAGATTGAGAGCTCATGATCTTTTCTATGGAAAGAACGTTCTTGCACTGGAATCAGCTGCACTGGGACTTAATGATTTTTATAAGGAGTGATAGGTATGGAAGCACAGAATATTCTTATTGAACCTGTTGTTACAGAAAAGACCAACCTCCTTAGAGAAGAGAAGTCTGCAAAATATGCATTCAAGGTTCTTCCTGAAGCAAATAAGTTCCAGATCATGGAAGCTGTAGAGAAAGTTTTTGGTGTTAAGCCGACTGCCTGCAACACAATGTGGGTACGTGGCGACAAGAAGGCAACAAGAACAAGATCAGGCTATAGAATCGGGCAAAAATCATCATGGAAAAAGGCGATTATCACACTTGCTCCTGGTGAAAAAATAGATATGTTTGAAGGCGTGTAAGGGGGCAGTAAGTGGGTATCAAGAAGTATAAACCACATACACCTGGTCTGCGTACCAGAGCAACACTCGATTTCTCAGAGCTTACAACAGACAGACCTGAGAAATCACTTACATCTGGTTTTGCTCCAAGTGCCGGTAGAGGCGCTTCCGGACGCATCAGTGTACGGCGCAGAGGTGGTGGACACAAGAGAAAATACAGAATTATCGATTTCAGACGCGATAAGTTCGATGTACCAGGAAAGGTTGTGACAATCGAGTACGATCCGAACAGAAGCGCCAACATCGCTCTTATCAACTATGTTGACGGCGAGAAGAGATACATCCTTGCTCCTAAGGGACTCAAGGTAGGCGACATGATCCAGAGCGGTCCTGCAGCTCCAATCAAAGTTGGAAATGCACTTCCACTTGAGAACATTCCGCTGGGTGTATCGATCCACAACATTGAGCTTGTTTATGGAAAGGGCGGCCAGCTTGTCAGATCTGCAGGTTTAAGCGCACTTGTAGTTGCAAAAGAGGGAGACTATGTCACACTCAGACTTCCTTCCACCGAGATGAGAATGGTATTCAAGAAATGCATGGCTACCATCGGCGAGGTTGGAAACGAAGACTACATGAACATTTCCCTTGGAAAAGCTGGAAGAAGCAGATGGCTTGGCAGAAGACCAAAGGTCAGAGGAGTTGTAATGAACCCGATCGACCATCCGCATGGTGGTGGTGAAGGTAAGACAGCAGCCGGACGTAACCCTGTAACACCTTGGGGTCTTCCTACTAAAGGTTATAAGACCCGGAAGAAGAGAAAGCTTTCCGGTAAATTTATCGTTAACAGACGTAAGTAGGAGTAAGTTGTGTCTAGATCAATAAAAAAAGGACCATTCATCGAGAAGAAACTCTATAAGAGAATTGTTGAGGCTGGCAAGGGAACAGACAAGAAAATGCTCAAGACCTATTCCCGGACATCCACAATCATTCCTGAGATGGTTGGTTATACAGTTTCAGTTTACAACGGAAAGACATGGGTTCCTGTATATGTTACAGAAAACCTGGTCGGTCATAAGCTGGGAGAATTTGCTCCTACAAGAATCTTTCGGGGACATTCTTCCGATAGTAAAGCAAAGAAATAAGCGGCTGTGGAGTTAGAATATGGAAGAGAAAAAAGGATACAGAGCTGTAGGTAAATACCTTATGGTTTCACCTAAGAAGGTTCGCCCTATTGCAGATCTGATCAGAAGAAAACCTTATACAGAAGCAGTGGCTCAGCTCGAGGCTATTCCGAACGGCGGAGCAGCTATGCTCAAGAAGGTTCTTCAGTCAGCAGCAGCTAATGCACTGTCACAGAATAAGCAGCTTGACGAAGAGATGCTTTATGTCAAGGAATTACAGGTCAATGAAGGTCCACGGCTTAAGAGAGTATGGGCAAGAGCCAAAGGCAAGCGCGATATTCTCTTGAGAAGAATGAGCCATATTACTGTTATAGTTGATGAATTAGCGAAGGTGGGGGAATAAGTTGGGACAGAAAGTTAATCCAATAGGCCTGAGACTTGGAGTAAATAAAACCTGGAAGTCTAAATGGTATGTTGATCCTCGTGAATATGCAGAGACACTTCATGAAGATCTTAAATTGAGAGAAGAGCTTGACAAGTGTCCTGAGACTAAGGGAGCTGAGATATCAGAAGTTGAGATCATCAGACAGCCGCAGAGAATCACTGTGGTTATCGAGACTTCAAAACCTGGTGTTCTGATTGGTGCCAAAGGAGCTACAATCGAGAAGATCGGGGAGCGGCTTCAGAAGGTAACAGGAAAGAAGATCCAGCTCAAGATTAAGGAACTTAAGAAGCCTGAAGTCAATGCACAGCTTATTGCCCTTAACGTGGCAAGACAGCTTAAGTCAAAGAGCTCATTCAGAAAGGTTCTTAAGCAGTGTGTAAGCAGCGCCATGAGAGGCGGTGCTCAGGGTATCAAGATCAGAATTTCCGGACGTCTTGCCGGAGCTGAGATGGCCAGAATCCAGCAGCATAAGGAAGGCCGTATCCCACTGCATACTTTCCGTGCAGATATCGACTATGGTTTTGCCGAGGCAAACACAACTTTCGGCCTTATCGGCGTAAAGGTATGGGTGTTCAACGGCGAGATTCTTAAGAAAGATATGAAAGAAGATGCCGGACAGCTTCTGGTCAAGAAAAGACCGAAGAAAGCTGTGGGACAAGGAGAGTAAGTCATGCTTAGTCCAAAACGTACTAAATATAGAAAAAGAAATCGTAGCAGCGCAAGCTTGACTGGAAATGCACACAGAGGCAATACAATCGCTTTCGGCGATTTCGGACTGGTTGCTCTGGAGCCTAAGTGGATCACAAACAGACAGATCGAGGCTGCCCGTGTTGCAATGACAAGAACCATCAAGAGAGGCGGTAAGGTATGGATCCGGATTTTCCCCGATATGCCTTATACAAAGAAACCTGCCGAAACCAGAATGGGTAAAGGTAAGGGAGCACCAGAGTACTGGGTAGCAGTTGTTAAGCCTGGAATGGTTATGTTTGAGATGGGCGGTATTTCCTCCGAACTGGCTCGGGAAGCTATGGAACTGGCCGGCGACAAGCTGCCTATCAAGACTAAATTTGTAGAAAGAAGGGACATGGAGTAATTTATGAAAAACAGCTTTAAAGAACTTACACATGAAGAACTTCTTGCAAAATACGAAGAACTGATTAAGAAGTATATGGATTTGAGATTCAAGACAGTTCTTGGCCATGTTGAGAATCCTCTCGAGAAGAGAACTCTCAGAAGACAGATTGCCAGAGTCAAGACACTTATCCATGCTAAGAATCTTGGAATTAGGTAAGGGAGACTGACATGGAAGAAAAAACTATAGGCAAGAAAATTTATACAGGTCTTGTGGTCAGCGACAAAATGGAGAAGACAATCGTTGTTTCTATTGTAAACAAAACACTTCACAGATTGTACAAGAAATATGTCATCAGAACAAAGAAGGTTAAGGCTCATGATGAGAACAACGAAGCTCACATCGGTGACACTGTAAGAGTAATCCAGTCACGGCCGATCAGCAAGGAAAAATGCTGGAGACTTCTTGAGATTGTAGAGCGGGCTAAATAATTAAGGTGGTTAAGTTATGATACAGATGCAGACATATCTGAATGTAGCAGATAACAGCGGTGCAAAGATTGTACAGTGTATCAAGGTTCTGGGCGGCAGCCATAAGAATACTGCAGGAATCGGAGAGATCATTGTAGTAGCAGTCAAGGATGCCATTCCTAATGCACCGGTTAAGAAAGGTGATGTTCAGAAAGCAGTTATTGTCAGAACAACCAGTAAGATCAGAAGAACTGATGGAACTTACATCAGATTCGATGACAATGCCTGCGTGATCCTGGATGCAAGTCTCGCCCCAAAAGGTAAGAGAATTTTTGGACCAGTTGCCAGAGAATTGAGAGATGTTGATCAGATGAAGATTATTTCTCTTGCTCCGGAAGTACTTTGAGGGATTTGTATATGGAAGTTGTAAAATATAAACTGAAGAAAGAAGATCTTGTTCAGGTTATTGCCGGAAAGGAAAAAGGAAAGTCCGGAAAGATCCTGAAGATTGATCGCGAGAAGGGAAAAGTTCTTGTTGCAGGGCTCAATATGGTCAAGAAGGCCAGAAAGCCAAGAAGACAGGGTGAGAAGGGCGGTATCGTAGATATCGAGGCTCCAATCGACATTTCCAATGTTATGATCGTTTGTAAGAAGTGCGGACCTACCAGAATCGGTATCGAAGGCACCGGGGACAAGAAAGTCCGCAAATGCAAGAAGTGTGGAGAAGTACTGTAATGAGCAATAAAGAACCGAATCTTAAGATTAAATATAAAAAGGTTGCAGAAGAGCTTAACAAAGAATTCGGCTATAAGACTGTGATGCAGATTCCTAGAATCGAGAAAGTGATTGTAAGCGTAGGCTGCGGCGATGCCATCGAGAACAAGAAGCTTCTGGATGCCGCTGTAGGCGAGCTTGCCCTCATCACTGGACAGAAACCTCTTAGAACCCGGGCTCGCAAGTCTATTGCAAACTTTAAGCTGAGAGAAGGCTACGAAATCGGAGCCAAGGTTACCCTTAGAAGCAACATGATGTGGGAGTTCTTAGACAGACTTCTTAATGTGGCTCTTCCACGTGTAAAGGACTTCAGAGGTGTAAACCCGAACGCATTCGACGGGCGCGGAAACTACTCTTTGGGTATCAAGGAACAGATTATCTTCCCCGAGATTGATTTCGATAAGATTGAACGGGTAAGCGGCCTGAACATTGCAATTGTAACAACTTGCAACACAGATCAGGAAGCAAAGAGTCTTTTGGCAAAACTTGGTATGCCTTTTAGGAAGTAGAGGTAATAGATGGCAAAGAAATCAATGATCATCAAGGCTTTAAGAGAGCCTAAGTTCATGAGTAGAAGAGTTAACAGATGCCGGATCTGCGGTAGACCGCGGGGCTATATGAGAGATTTCCAGATGTGTAGAATTTGCTTCAGAAAACTGGCAAGCAAAGGCTTGATACCTGGTGTAACAAAATCGAGTTGGTAAGGGAGATAATAATGGCAGTATCAGATCCTGTTGCAGATATGCTTACAAAAATAAGAAACGCAAGCCGCGCTGGTTTTGAGAAGGTGGACATTACTCCTTCAAAATTGAAACTTGAGATTGTCAAAGTTTTGAAGAACGAAGGATATGTAAAGAACTTCAAGAAGATCCAGCTGGACGGCAAGAATTTTATCAGACTTTTCCTTAAGTATGATGAGATGGAGAATCCGATCATCCACGATATTGAGAAGATATCAACACCTGGTAGAAGAATCTACTCAGGCTATAAGAAAATGCCTCGGATTAAGAACGGATACGGAACAATTGTAGTTTCCACCTCCGCTGGTGTGACCACCGGAAAGAAAGCTACAGAGAACAAGGTCGGCGGAGAGCTGATCTGCTCAATTTGGTAGGAGTTGGAATATGTCACGTATTGGAAAATTACCGATTGCCATCCCTGCTGGGGTAAAGGTTTCAGTTGCAGACAATACAGTTACTGTAGAAGGCCCTAAAGGAAAATTGAGCCAGGCTGTTTCCCCACTCATCTCCGTAGAGGTAAAGGACAAAGAGATTGTTCTTTCCCGTCAGAATGACGAGCGGGAGAGCAGAGCTTTCCACGGACTGTACCGCAGCCTTGTCAAGAACATGGTTGAGGGTGTCTCCACTGGATATAAGAAGACTCTGGTTATCACCGGTGTCGGTTACAAAGCTGAAGTGCAGGGCAAGATCCTTCTCCTCAGCCTTGGATACTCAACACAGATTATGTACCAGATTGCTGATGACCTTAAGATCACCTGCGACGGTCCTAACAAGATTATCGTAGAAGGTATCGACAAGCAGCGCGTAGGCCAGACATGCATCGAGATCAAGAACTTAAGACCTGTAGAGCCATACAAGGGCAAGGGAATCAAGTTCGACGGTGAGTATGTACGGCGCAAGGTCGGAAAATCAGGTACAAAATAGGATAGGTTGATATGAAGAAGTTAGTTGAAGGAAATAAAAGACGCATTAGACGCAGAAAAAGCATCCGTGCTAAAGTAAGCGGAACTTCAGAAAGACCAAGACTCTCAATTTTCAAGAGCAACTGTCACCTGTACATCCAGGCTATCGACGACATCGAGGGAAAGACACTCTGTGCAGTATCCAACCTTGAGAAAGAGCTGCGGGATGTAAAGACAAACGTTGAAGGCGCTAAGAAGCTTGGTCAGATTGCCGGAGAGCGGCTTAAAGAGCTTAAGATTGAGACAGTGGTATTTGACAGAGGCGGTTACCTCTATCACGGAAAGATCAAAGCTATTGCAGATGGCGCAAGAGAAGCCGGCATAAAGTTCTAGGGGGACGACGTGGATCAGGAAAAAGAATATGTTGAAAAACTTATAAAGCTCAACAGAGTTGCCAAAGTAGTAAAAGGTGGTAGAAGATTCTCATTCTCCGCACTGGTTGTTGTCGGAGACAAGCAGGGATCTGTCGGCTACGGTTTCGGAAAGGCAAACGATGTTACAGAAGCTATAAGAAAAGGTGTAGACAAGGCAAAGAAGAGCCTTATCACAGTTCCTCTCAAGAACAACACCATTCCTCATGCAGAGCTCTGCGAGTTCAAGAGTGCAAAGGTTATACTCAAGCCTGCTGCACCTGGTACTGGAGTTATTGCAGGTGGTCCAGTCCGGGCTGTTATGGAAGCTGTGGGAGTTACCGATATTCTCAGTAAGTCTCTGGGCACAAAGAACAGCATTAACATTGTTAAGGCAGTTTTCTCAGGATTCGAGAACATCATGGACGCTAAGAAAATTGCTGCAGACAGAGGAAAGACTCTGAAAGATATATGGGGTTGAAAATGGCTGGTAAGATCAAAATTCAATTGGTTAAAAGCACAATCGGCAGAAAGCCCGACCAGATCAAGACTGCACATGCCCTGGGACTGAATAAGATCAGCTCTTATGTGATCCTGGACAGCAATCCTGCTATCCTTGGCATGGTACGGAAAATCAATCACCTTGTAAAAGTTGAGGAGATATAATCATGTCTGATATTACACTCAAGGCTCCTTGCGGAGCAAATAAAAACAGAAAGAAAGTCGGACGTGGTATGGGTTCTGGACTTGGAAAGACTTCTGGAAAGGGTCACAAGGGACAGAATGCAAGATCCGGCGGCGGCGTTCGCCCAGGATTCGAGGGCGGTCAGATGCCTCTGTTCAGAAGAGTATCCAGAAGAGGATTCAAGAACTATCCTTTCAAGACAACATTCGCAGTTGTAAATGTTGCAGACCTTGAGAATAAATTCGCATCCGGCGATACAGTTACATGGGAAGCTCTTGTTGAAAGAAACCTTATCAAGGCAAAGGATGTCCTGGTAAAGATTCTGGGCGACGGCGAGCTCACCAAGGCTCTTACTGTTGAGATGCTCGATATGTCAGCATCTGCAAAAGAGAAAATCGAGAAAGCTGGTGGCAAGATCGTAGACGAAGAGATAGGTAGGTAACATGGCTGGCAACGCACTTGTTGATATATTCAGAATTAAAGATTTACGGCAGAGACTCATCTTCACCTTTGCTGTTCTGATGGTTTTCAGAATCGGTGCCACAATTCCTATCCCAGGAATCAATGTGAATGCACTCAAGCTGTACTACCTGACAGCTCAGAGCTCATCAAATGGTGCGATCGGTCTTGCTGATTATATCGATTTCTTTGCCGGTGGTGGTTTTAAGAACTTCTCCGTATTCATGCTTGGAATTATGCCTTATATTTCCATGTCAATCATCATGCAGCTTCTTATTCTTGTCTTCCCTAAGCTGAAGAAAATCTCACAGGAAGACGGCGGCAGAAAGAAGATTGCACGGTACACCAGATACGGTACAGTTTTAGTTTGTCTTATCCAGTCCTATGCGGCAACCGTATATGCCAGACAGATTCCAGATGCAATTACAATGTCAAAGCTCTCATATTCCCTGATTGCTATTGTCACTGTAACTACAGGAAGTATGCTCCTGGTATGGATGGGTGAGCAGATCACCCAGCGGGGTGTAGGAAATGGAGTTTCCCTTATCATTTTTGCCGGTATTGTGGCAAGGATGCCCGAGGCGTTCATCCTTATGTTCGGAAGAATCAAGTCCAAGGACATCAACCCTGTATTCCTGATCATCGTGCTTGCACTCTTTGTAGTGGTTATAGCACTGGTTATCTACGAACAGCAGGGACAGCGCAAGATTCCGGTACACTATGCTAAGAGAGTGGTAGGAAGAAAAATGTATGGCGGACAGAACACTTACATTCCGTTCAAGATCAATCCGTCAGGCGTTATTCCTGTTATTTTTGCATCTTCAGTAATGACATTCCCTCTCCAGATTCTCGGTGGCATGGGTGTCAAGGTTCGGTGGATGGGTACACTGGCCTACTGGTTCAGACCATCAGGCTGGCTCTATCTCACAACCTACACACTGCTCATCATCTTCTTTGCATATTTCTATACTCAGGTAACACTGAATCCACAGGAAATCTCAAAGCAGATCAGAGAGAACGGAGGTTCTATCCCAGGAATCAGATCTGAGAAGATGGAAGCCTATCTTATGAGAATCCTTAACAGAATAGTTCTGGCAGGATCCTTATTCCTGGCATTTATCGCACTTATCCCTACACTGGTGCAGATAATATTCCACTTCCCAAGTCAGGTTGCAATGCTTATGGGTGGAACATCATTGTTGATTATGGTTGGAGTTGACCTTGACTTTATGTCTCAGATCGAGGGGCACATGAAAATGCACCATCATGAGGGACTGGTAAAGAAAGGCAGGATCAGGTCCAGGAATTTATAAAGAGGAGCAATATGAAAGTCAGAGTGAGTGTAAAGCCTTTGTGTGAGAAATGCAAAGTCATCAGAAGAAAAGGTGTTCTGAGAATTGTTTGTCAGAATCCAAAGCATAAACAAAGACAACGGTAAGGGGAGAGAGAAGAGTTATGGCAAGAATTGCGGGTATTGACCTTCCCAACAAAAGTGCAAAGATAGCACTTACATATATCTATGGTATCGGCAGAACTTCTGCAGTTAAAATCTGCGAGGCAACTGGAATCGATGCAGACAAGAGAATCAACGATCTTACACCGGAAGAGGTTAACAGCCTGAGAAAGGTCATCGAGACCGAGTACAAGGTTGAAGGCCGTCTCAGATCCGAGATTGCCCTTAACATCAAGCGTCTTATGGACATTGGATGCTACAGGGGACTCAGACACAGAAAGGGACTTCCTGTCCGCGGTCAGAGAACCAAGACCAATGCACGTACCAGAAAAGGCAAGAAAAAGACTGTTGCCGGAAAGAAGAAGTAAGGTTGGAGGACATAAGTGGCTACTGTAAAAAAGAAAAAAGAAAAGATTTCAGTTTTCAGCGGAAATGTTTATATCAAGGCCAGCTTCAATAATACTATTGTTACTGTGACCGATTTGATGGGCAACGCTTTGTCTTGGGCAAGCTCCGGTGAGCTTTCCTTCAGAGGAGCCAAGAAATCCACTCCTTTTGCAGCACAGTCTGTATGCGAGGCTGCTGCTAAGAAAGCTATGGACTACGGTCTGAAAGAGGTTAACGTTTATATCAGCGGACCTGGCGTCGGCAGAGAATCAGCTGTCAGATCCCTGGGCGGACTTGGACTTAAGGTTCTCTCCATCCGGGATGTTACTCCGATTCCACACAACGGATGTCGGCCTAAGAAAACAAGAAGAGTGTGAGTTCTAAGGAGAATACAGTATGGGAAAAAGTATGCAGCCCCTCTTAAAGCGGTGCAAAGCTTTAGGAATCAACCCTGTTGTGATGGGGTATACAAAACAGTCAAAGAGAAAGGGCAAGGAAGTCAGAAAGAAGAAATCCGGATATGGCCTCCAGCTTGCTGAGAAGCAGAAAGTACGCTTTATCTATGGACTTCTGGAGAAACAGTTCAAGCTTACCTTCGAGAAAGCAAACAGAATGAAAGGTAAGACTGGTGAGAACCTGATCACACTCCTGGAACGGCGCCTTGACAACATGGTGTTCAGAATGAGATTTGCCTCAACAAGAAAGCAGGCAAGACAGCTGGTTAACCATGGTCATATCCTGGTTAACGGCGAGAAAGTGACAATTCCTTCCTACCTGGTTAAAGCAGGGGATGTCATCGAGATCAAAGAAGGAAGCAAGAACTTTGTTATCATCAAAGAGAGCCTTAAGGAATTTACAAAGTCCGGCGTTATGCCTTGGCTTGAAGTCGATCCAGATGCTATGAAAGGAACTGTTAAGGCACTGCCGCTGAGAAGCGAAGTCACAGACTTGGCTGACATCAACGAGCAGCTGATTGTAGAATTCTACTCGAGGTAATTAGATGGCAAGAAAAAACCTTTTAAAAGGGTTTAAGAAACCTTCGGGACTTTCGTTGGAACAGAACGATGTTACCCAGGATTATGGAAAGTTTATAGCCTATCCGTTCGAGAGAGGCTTCGGCACAACTATCGGCAACACCATGCGCCGTGTGCTCCTTTCCTCCATCCAGGGATTTGCTGTGGTTGCTGTCCGGTTCACCAGCTATGATGCTGATGGAAAGGCTCATGTAATCCCAAGCGAGTTCGAACGTATTCCAGGGGTAGTTGAGGATACACCGGAGATTATCAGCAACCTGAAATCTCTCTGTGTGGCTCTTCCTAATGAAGAAGAGGACCGGGTCATTCTCCTTGAGAACAAGTCAGGCTGTGTTATTACCGGAAAAGATTTCGAGGTGGATGCCAATATCAAGGTTCTTAATCCAGATCTTAAGATTGCAACCCTTATGAAGGATGCAAAGCTGGATATGGAAGTTCAGATCTCTCTTGGAAGAGGATATGTTCCGGCCGAGGTCAACGAGCAGTATAAAGAGTTTGTTGATGCGATTGCTGTAGATGGAATTTTCTCACCTGTCAAGAAGGTGAAGTATTCTATCGAGAACACACGCGTCGGCGACAGAAGCGACTATGACAAGCTTATTCTGGAGGTTTGGACCGATGGTACAGTATCTCCTGTAGATGCTGTCGGCGAAGCTGCAAAAATTGCCAAGGAGCATTTCACAATCTTCATCAACTTTGATGAGAAAGAGATCAACAGCGAGGAAGAGAAGGATAAGACTGACAAGCATATTCTTGAGGTCAAGAACACACCAGTCAGCCAGCTTGAGCTTTCTGTGCGGGCAAGCAACTGCCTCAACAAGGCCAAGATCTTCACACTGGGCGAGCTGACCGAAAAGAACGAGGAAGATATCCTCAGAACCCGGAACTTCGGAAAGAAATCCCTGGCAGAAATCAAGGGCAAGCTTGAAGAGTGGGGTCTTACTCTGGGTATGACAGAGGCAGACTACACAAATAGAAAAATAGGACCAAAAACACTACAGAAGGAAAACAAAGATGAAGCATAAATCAGGTTTTAATGCGCTCAATATGAGAAGCGACCGCAGAAAAGCGGTAAAAAGAAGCATGGTTACCTCTGTCTTTAAATACGAGAGAATTAAGACAACCAAAGCAAGAGCTCTTGAGATCAGAAGAATGGCTGAGAAGATGATTACCCGGGCAAAAGAGGATTCTGTACATAACCGCAGAGTCGTTGCCGAGGATATCAAGGACGAAGCAGTTCTGGCAAAGCTCTTTACTGATATTGCTCCAAGATTTGCCACAAGAAACGGCGGATACACAAGAATCCTGAAGCTGGGCAGACGGAACAACGATGCTGCCGAGATTGTTATTCTTGAGCTTGTGGACAGAAAGGTAAAAGAGAAAAAGGATAAGAAGGAAAAGGCAAAAGAGAAGAAGGCTGAAGAGACAAAAGCTCCAGCTGAGAAGGCCTGACCTTTTTATTGAATTGAGCATCAGGGGGAAGTATTTTACTTCCCCTTATTTGTATCGGGGAGAGAGATGGAGAAGGAAGGTTACATAGAACGGCGCAGAAAAAGGCTTGATGCGATAAGGGGAAAGTATAACCCTGCACCGGCGCTGTGTGACACTGTACCGTACCTCTACCAGGGGATGGGCTTCGCAGAGAAGCTTATCAACATGGAGGATGACGGCATCGCAAGCATAATCGAGCTTGAGGATCTGATGAAGGGCACCGATACAGTCATAGATTTCTCCGACGGTGTATACGAGATAAACTCAAGCGTATACCAGAATGCAGGGGAGGCTGCCGACGAGAACCTGAGGCGCCTTATCGCCGATGCCATAGGTCTGGACAAAGAGCCTGCAGCTCCTGCACCTGAACCTGCTGTACCTGAATCTCCCGAAGAGGCTATACCTTCCGACAGGATTGGTATGGTGAAAGAGCTGTCAGCTTTACTTGCAGGTACCGGCAGCCCATATGCCGCCATAATCGCCAAGGAAGGCGATGCTTTTTCCGACCTCTTTGCCCCTGGGTTCGGAAACCCCAGAGGTAGCGTGTTCCATTTTCCTCTTGAGAGCGAAGTCTACACCCAGCTTTTATCTAAGCGGCGCACCCTCATAATAAACTCATCATTCTGCGAGCTTACCGAGCTTGCAGGTCTTATCCCCGAAAGACACCTGCAGCATATCCCAAGCTGCTGTTTTGCCCCTCTTGGACCCGATACCGACGGCCGGTATCTCTTCTTTGCATTCGACAGTACAGTCATCACATCAGATAATGTGAAAAAAATCATAAAAAAAATCAATAATATCCAAGTTATTGCTTGACCCATAAAATAAATACATATATTATAATTAACTGGAATACTATGTATTAGGAGGAAGTATGATTTACATATGGTTTTGTATTCTTCCTCTCTTAGGTTTGATAATAGGTTGGACTGTACGTTGGGTATATGCCAAGTTTCAGCTTTCATCCTCTGAACAGAAAGCAGAGCGCATCAAGCAGGATGCTGTAAAAGAGGCGGAAGCGATAAAGAAGGAGCTTGTCCTTGAGACTAAGGATCAGCTCTTGAGGGAGCGCAACCAGCAGGAACGGGAATTCCGCGACAGACGTGCTGAGCTTCAGAAGCAGGAAAGACGACTTATACAGAAAGAAGATAACCTGGACAATAAGTTAGGTATCTTGGAGAAGCAGACACAAGAGATTGCTGACCGTGAGAGAGGTTTAAAGGAAAGAGATACTGCCCTTACAGAGCAGGAGAATATCTGGCGCAAGAAGCTGGAGGAAGTTTCCCAGCTTACAGCAGACCAGGCAAAGCAGCTTATCATCCAGTCTATGGAGAACGAGGCAAAGCATGATGCCCAGGTTCTCCTGAACAAGATTGAGCAGGAAGCACAGCTGAGTGCCGAGAAAAAGGCAAGAGAGATTCTTGTCACCACAATCCAGAGAGTTGCCACCGAAGTTACCGGCGATGTCACCGTTACTTCTGTCTCTCTTCCTACCGACGAGATGAAAGGCCGCATCATAGGCCGCGAGGGAAGAAACATCCGTACACTGGAGACCCTTACCGGTGTAGATATCATTATCGACGATACCCCGGAGGCTGTTGTACTCTCCTGTTTCGACCCAGTCAAGAAAGAGATTGCCAAGGAAGCTCTTGAGCGCCTGGTTATGGATGGACGTATCCATCCGGCAAGAATCGAGGATGTGGTTCAGAAAGTTACCAAGGATATCAATCAGGTCATCTATGACGAAGGAGAGAAAGTTCTCTTTGATGTAGGTATCCACAACATGCCTCAGGAAGGAATCCGGGCTCTTGGACGGCTCCACTTCAGGACCAGCTACGGACAGAATGTGCTGCAGCACTCCAAGGAAGTTGCAATCATAGCAGGTCTTATTGCCGCAGAGCTTGGTGCAAACCGATCTCTGGCACACCGGGCAGCACTGCTGCACGATATCGGAAAAGGTGTAGAGTCGGACGGCGAAGGAAACCACGCAGAGGTTGGTATGGAGATTGCCCGGAAGATGGGCGAGGATCCACGGGTGGTAAACGCTATCGGTGCACACCACAACGATATCGAGCCTACAACTCTGGAAGCCATAATCGTGCAGATTGCAGATGCAATCTCCGCCGCACGGCCTGGCGCACGGAAAGAGACTATCGACAACTATATCAAGCGGCTTGAGAACCTGGAGAATGTTGCACTCCAGTTCGACGGCATAGAGAAAGCATATGCAATCCAGGCAGGCCGTGAGCTTCGTATCCTGGTGAACAGCGACCAGATCAACGACGAGAAAGCTGCAGATCTGTGCCGCCAGATAACCAAGAAGATCGAGACCGACCTCAGGTATCCTGGAAGAATCAGGGTAACAATTATCCGCGAGACCCGGATAGTGGAATATGCCCGCTGATACAATCAACATCCTGTTCCTCGGAGACATTATAGGTCAGCCTGGGAACAGGGCTGTTTTCTTCAATCTTAAGAGCCTCATAAAAAAATATAATGCAGACTTCACTGTGGTGAACGGCGAGAATTCGGCCGAGGGGTTCGGTATTCTCCCTGCCGCTGCAGAGCAGATGTTCCAGGGTGGCGCCGATGTAATAACCACCGGCAACCATGTGTGGCAGAAGAACGAGATTTACCCATACCTGGACGAGAAAGAGGCTATACTGCGCCCTGCAAACTTCCCGGCCGATGTCCCTGGCCACGGCAGCTGCATTGTGGAGAAACACGGTGTTAAGCTGGCTGTAATGAACCTGCAGGGGCGCGAGAATATGAGCACCATAGAGTGCCCGTTCCGGTGCGGCAGGGAGCTTGCAAAAAAACTCAGAAAGGAAACACCTCTTATACTGGTGGATTTCCATGCTGAATCAAGCTCCGAGAAAGAGGCCCTGGGCTGCTGGCTGGACGGCCAGGTTAGCGCGCTGGTAGGAACCCACACCCATGTGCAGACTGCAGATGAGCGTATCCTGAAAGGTGGCACAGCATACATAACCGATGTAGGTATGACCGGCCCCGAAGACTCTGTGATCGGAACCATAAAAGAGATCTCCATAGAGCGTTCCCTTACCCAGATGCCCCTTAAGATGGAGATTGCAGATCTGCCTGTGACATTCTGCGGTGTCCTTATCAAAGCCGATGTCCAGAGCGGCAGAGCCATTTCCATAGAGCGCCTTGCAGAGCCTGTCTGAAAGCCTATGAAAAAGGTTCCGCTCCTTACCCTGCTTAAGAAAACCTACCCGGAATATTCAAGCGATAAACTCTATTCCCATATCCTGTGCGGCGAAGTAATAGTTGATGGGGGAGTGATCAAGAATCCCAAGGAGCTTTTTCCCGAGGATACCCCGGTGGTGCTTGCCGATAAAAAGTATGTATCCAGGGGTGGCTTCAAGCTTGAGAAAGCACTTGATACCTGGCATATTGATGTTAAAGGCAAAGTTGTGCTGGATGCAGGAAGCTCCACCGGGGGCTTTACCGACTGCCTTCTGCAGCATGGTGCCGTGCTGGTCCACGCAGTGGACTCAGGGTCCAACCAGCTTGACTTTAAACTGCGCCAGAACCCGGCGGTGCTGGTCAGGGAAAAGACCAACATCATGGATGTCACAGCACTGGATCCACAGCCCGATATTGCAGTCTGCGACCTCTCTTTCCGCTCCATAGTTCATGCCGCATCCCACATTCTTTCCCTGACCAGGGAGAAAAAGCTTATTGCCCTGGTAAAGCCGCAGTTTGAGGAGCGTGGACTGGTGCCTGGTTTTGACGGCGTAATCCGGAAGGAAGAGGATCTCCGCCGGGTTCTGGCCGAGACTGAGCGCCTTTTAGCCGAGGATAATACCTATATTACCGATATGATTGAGTCTCCGATCCTGGGAACCAAGGGGAACCGGGAATTTCTGTGCATAATCACTGATTCTGCTCAATAAGAGACTTGATCTCTAAGAGATTTTTCACCACTGGGCAACCTGTGGCCTTAAGCCGTTTCTCGTCCTGATGCCCGCCTGAGAAAAGTATGCAGTCGGCCCCTATGGCGGCGGCAGTCTCGGCATCGTGTGCAGTATCGCCTATCATAAGCAGCCTCTCGTTGGAAAATTTTTCACTTTTTGCATACTCCAAAGCCCAGCTTATTTTGGAGCCTCCCTGAAAGTCGTCGGAGCCCAGGACAGCATCGAAATAGTTTTTTATACCGAACTTGCATAAATATTCAACAACGTCGGGGGTGTGGGCAGCAGTTATTATGATCTGTCTGCATCCTTTCTCTTTGAAATAATCCAGCATCTGGTAAGACTCGGGAATCAGCTTGGCATCTTTCATATACCTGGGATAGCTTTCGTAGAACTCCTTGACAATAATGTCAAAGGTCACCACCTTGAGGTCAAAGATATGCTCGTAGGCCTTTATGATAGGATTCTCCACATAGCTCCTGTAGGTGGGAAGGTCCAGGAGAGGCATATTCCTTTTGCGGAGCATGTCGTTGACACATTCGGCGCAGATATGTGCATCATCCAGCAGTGTGCCGTTCCAGTCCCAGGCAATGGCGGTGTATTTCATATTACTAATTTAACGGTTTACAAATTCTTCTGCAAGGCAAAAAAATTGAAAACTCTATTGACTTTCCTGTGCAGTTTTAATATTCTAATCAAAGCTGATGCCACCTTAGCTCAGCTGGCCAGAGCACGTGACTTGTAATCTCGGGGTCGTCCGTTCGAATCGGACAGGTGGCTGTAAAACTGGGGAGATTCCCGAGCGGTCAAAGGGGGCAGACTGTAAATCTGTTGACTCAGTCTTCATAGGTCCGAATCCTATTCTCCCCATTGCCTCCTGATTTTTCAGGAGGCTTTTTTTTCTTAAGGCGGTTTTATGGAAGAGCCTTTTTATAAAGATGGTCTCCATTTTGAATGCCAGCGCTGCTCCGGCTGCTGCAGATTTGACGCAGGCTATGTCTTTCTTTCCCATTCAGATCTGGAAAAGCTTTCTCAGAAACTCTCCATGACCCAGGATGATTTCCTGGAAAAATATTGCGTAAAGGTGGACACAGGGGGAGATTTCCGTATAAGCTTGATAGAGAAGGAGAACTTCGACTGTATATTCTGGAGGGACGGAGGCTGTGCCGTGTATGATGCAAGGCCTCTGCAGTGCAGGAGCTTTCCTTTCTGGGCTCCGTATATGGAATCAAAGGAAGCATGGGATAACCTTGCATCATCCTGTCCCGGAGTGAACAAAGGAAAGCTCCATACCAGGGAAGAGATAGAGGAGTGGCTTGTAAGCCGCAAGAGGGAGAGACTTATCACAATATGACAGAGATAGACCAGAATTTATGCAATGAGCTCTATTTCCTCCTCTCTGCTGTGGAGAGCACACTCTCGCCATCTTTATATGCCTTTAAATGTCAGCTTGAGAAACAGGTGTATCAGCACTTCTCAATCCAGGAGATAGAGCACCTCAAAGCTCTGGCTAAAGAGAATCTTGCACCGCTTAAGGAGAAAAAGAGATGAAAGTTCTTGCGGCTCTGCTCATCTTTTTCATCTCTGTGCTCATCATCTTCGGCATTGCTGCAGGCAGTGCATGGTATGCCTGGGGCTACTACGGCCAGTGTGCAGACCCGGAAGGGGAGACTGTGGTGTTCACGGTGGAGAACGGGGAGCACCTTCCATCTATAGCAGCGCGCCTGGAGGAGCAGCACCTTATAAAATCAGCGCTGTATATGCGGATCATCGCAAAGCTGGATAAGACAGAGAACAGCTTCAAGTCGGGGCAGTACAACTTAAGCGCAGCCATGACCCCGCGCGAGATCCAGAACCTTATTGTGGCAGGAAGCGGCATCAACATAAAAGTGACTATCCCAGAGGGGATAACCTTGAACCGTATCGCCTCCATTCTGGAGGAGGCAGACCTTGCCAAAGCCGATGAGTTCATAGCGGCTGCCCATGACAGGGAGCTCCTTTCCCAGTATTTCATAACAGCCGACAGCGCCCAGGGATATATATTCCCAGACTCATATCTTTTTCAGAAAGGGCTCTCTGCCAAGACAGTGCTCTCTGCCCTGCTGGACACATTCTATGCCAAGCTGAATTCTTTCTATCCCGACTGGAAGAACCTGAAGCCCGAGGAGATCTACAGCAAAGTTATCCTGGCCTCCATAGTGGAGCGGGAGTACAGGCTGCCGCAGGAGGCGCCGCTTATAGCATCGGTCTTCTACAACAGGCTTGAGCACAATATAGCCCTCTCATCCTGCGCCACTGTGGAGTACATAATCACCGAGGTCCAGGGGAAAAAGCATCCAGAATACATAACCTACGACGACCTTAAGATAAAGTCGCCATACAACACATACCTGAACCGAGGACTGCCGCCGACCCCTATCTGCAATCCCGGCGCTGTCTCGCTTGAGGCTGCCTTCAATCCGCCCGAGACCGACTACCTTTACTTCCTGCTCAAGGATCCGGCGACAGGGGAGCACTATTTCTCCAAGCGGTTCTCGGAGCATAACAATGCACGTGTTCTCTACCTTAAGAAAAGGTGACTTGCGCTCTGCAGACAATTGGTATAAAATAAAAAAAAGAGGGTTAATTATATGGCTTTATTCGGCATGATAGTATGCCTTGCTGCAATTATTGCAATCATTATTTTAGCTGGACTCAAGATCAAGTCAAAATGGCTGGCCATTATAGCGGCAGTCATATTGAGCTGTGCGGTCATGATGCCGTTCTCCTGCTGCGCAGGCAAGTGGTATAAGAAACACAAGGAGCAGGTGAAGATTGAGAAGGCTGCCGAGAAGAAGGCGGCGGAGCAGGCAAAGCAGATTGACAAAAGTAATCTTTAAGATAAATTTTTGTTATTATTGCTTTTTTTTTAATTAAATATTGACGATATTATATATAAGATTTATTATTAATATATATTTTTGCTTTATGGAGTTCCATAATGAAGACTAAATTATTATCGGGACTTGTGTGCGTTCTTCTTGTTTTTTCTTTCTTTGCCTGCACATCAAGCGGCAGTGACGAAGCTACAGCAGAAAAAGAAGGGGTTGTGAAAATCTCTTTTGCTGTTGAATCCGAAGATGCTTCTGAAAAAATTATCAGTGTTGATAATCCTAATCTCACAGACAACCTGACATACCAGTATAAGGCTGTTCC
>JAGCPA010000015.1 GCA_017642445.1 Spirochaetia bacterium | reverse complement strand
TATATTTTATTTATATATATTTTATAAATTTTTTATTTTTCTTACAAAAATTTTATTTATATGGTAGTATAAAAATATGAAAAAATTAAATCTTCACCATTTATACCTTTTTTATTATATAGCGAAGTACAAGTCTATAACCAAAGCTGCAAACTTCCTGGAGATAAGCCAACCGGCAGTGAGTCTGCAGATCAAGAACTTCCAGAAGGAGTGCGGAGTCCAGCTCTTAGATATAGTAGATAAGAAGATCTATCTGACCCCGGTCGGAAAGTCTCTCTACTTCAAGTGCGAGGAACTCTTTGCCCTCAAGGAGGATGCAGAGGAGATAATCCTGGGCAACAAAGAGACTGTCAACGAGATGATAAGCATCTGCACCACCCACCCGTTCGGCGACTACTACATGGGAAGCTTCCTTCCCCTCCTTATAAACAAATTCCAGGACAGCCTGCGGCTCTCCATAACCACCGACAGCTCAGACCTTATCCTTGAGAAGACCCTGGAGCTGGAGACCGACCTGGGAATAGTGGGCAAGCCGGTCAAGCATCCCAAGCTGGTCATAAAGCCTCTGCTCCGCGAGTCCCTGCACCTTATCTGCAATCCGAAGCACGAGCTGGCAAACAAGCTTATAATCCATCCGTCAGACCTGCTCAACTATCCTTTTGTCACTCACGAGCCAGGCTCATCCACCCGGAAGGCTATCGAGGAGTATTCTGCAAAAAACAGCATAAAGCTTAATGTCATAGACGAGATCTACTCTCCACGGCTGGTGGCAGACATTGTGGGATCCACCGGTGCCATCTCAATCATCTCGAGGCACATCATCAGCGATTATGTAAAGAGCGGAAAGCTTAAATCTATCCCGATTGACGGCGGCCTTTTCCGCTATTTCTTCCTTATTTATCATAAAGAGAAATATATTTCCCCGGTGCTGCAGCAGGTTATAACAGCCCTTGAGAGCTGGTGCGACAATTACAACCGGGAGATCCTGCTTAATATATCAAAGGATTAAAACAGAGCCATGAAATCATATCCCTCTATCTTCAACCATGTGCTGGGACCTGTGGCGCCAGGCCCCTCCAGCTCCAACACTGCAGCCCCATATCGGATAGGCGACCTGGTGCGCCAGATTGTAGGCAGGGTGCCGGAGAAAGTATTTATGGAGCTGGCCACAAGCACCAGCTTTGCCCGGACATTCCTTGGAAGCAAGAGCGACCTTGCCCTGATAAGCGGCCTTTTGGGCAAGGACAAGTCTAAGTATGACATTGCAAAAGCCTACAGAGATGCAAAGAAAGCCCACCTTTCCATAGAGTTTGACACCAAGGGCTGGAAGGGGCTGGGAACTATGAAGGGGAGCCGAATTCATGTGGATGACATGGTGATAATTGCCGATTCCACCGGCGGCGGCACGGTGCTTATAAAAGAGATTGACGGGTGTCCTCTGGATATAAAAGGGGACAGCTATGTGCTCTTGCTCTTTACCGACACAGCACGGATAAAGAAGCTTGAGAAAGCGTTCAAAAAATTCAATCCGACATCTTCAACTGGAAATGATAAAAAAGCAATTCTGACAATTTTCTACTCCGACCCGGCAGAAAAAAAGGAGCTGGAGAAGGCTGCCAAAGAGAATGAGAAGCTGTTCAGCAAAGCCTCTTTCCTGAATCCTGTGCACCCTGTGGTCGGCAGAGAAAAAGCAGCGCCGCCGTTCCAGACAGCCAAGGAGCTTGAGGAGTTCTGCAAGAAGAAAAGGTGCAGCATCTGGCAGGCTGCAGTAAAGTACGAAGCTGCGATAAGTGGCTGGTCAGAGAAGGCTGTCTTTGACTATGCAACAGAGCTCTGGAGCATATGCCTTGAGGGAATAGGCCGGGGCGCCGAGGGGAACTTTGAGATAAACGGAATGATAACCCCGAAGGCAAACCAGCTTTTGAAAAAGTATATTAATAAAAAGAATAAAAAATTCTTCTCCACCGGGATACTTGATTTTGCAGTTCCCCTCTCGCTTGGAGTGATGGAATACAGCAACTCAGCCGGCATAATAGTGTGCCTGCCCACCGGCGGCTCCAGCGGCATAGTGCCGGCGGCCATATACAGCGCCGCCTCCGATGTGAGCGCCATGGTAAAGGCGTTCCTGACCGCAGGTGTAATCGGAGTGATCATGGCGCGGACCAACAACTTCTCAGGCGGTGGTCTCGGCTGTCAGGCCGAGATAGGCTGCGGGGCAGCCATGGCCGCCGGGGCTTTGGTGCAGCTGTTGGGTGGCACAGTGCGGCAGGCGTGCGATGCAGCCAGCATGACACTGCAGTGCCTTTCCGGCCTTGTGTGCGACCCGGTTGCCGGCACAGTGCAGGTTCCCTGCATAGCACGGAATATGAGTGCAACTGCTACAGCCTTTGTATGTGCCAACTCGGTTATGGCTGGGTTTGATCCTGTGATTCCGTTCGACGAGGAGCATGATGCATTTGTCACTATCGGGAAGATTGTGTGCAAGTGCAAGGGAATCGGGGCGACCACTACGCCGACTGGGCAGAAGATTGCCGCCGAGATGCAGAAAAAGTATACAAAAAGCAGAAAAGTCTGATTATTCGGGGAGATATTCCCGCTTGATACGCACCATCGCCTCTGCCGCCCGGGCTGGAGTCTCGTAGAGACCAAGCCCGGTGAAGGCTGCACATGCACAGCCGGTCAGCTCGCCATCCTCAATCTCAGGAACCAGCACCTTCCTGCCGGTTATATTGGCCCGCAGCTGGTTCCACTCAGCGTTCTTAGCCTGTCCTCCGGACATCCGCAGGGCTGTCACTGTGCAGCCTTCCTGCTCCAGTGCCTGGAGCAGGCGGCAGAGCTGGTTGCCATACTGCTCCCGGTCGGCCTCAATCAGTTTGACACTGTTTTCCAGCCTTGCAGAGATGTTTGTGCATCCTGGTGTGATATGGGGCATAATCCGGAGCTCTTCGGCTGAAGCTTTTCCATCCCCCTCCTGGCAATAGTTGATTCCCTCCGAGGTTCCTGCCCGGTCGCAGACCTGTCCTGGCTTAAGAGATGCAGTTCCCAGTATTGCCATCAAAAAGTCGCTGCCGCCGGCAAAGACAGGAGTCCCCACTTTTATGCCAAACTTTTTCCCGGCCTCTGGTGTCACCTCTCCAACCTTTTCGCCAGTATGCATCAGCGGGGGCAGCTTCTCAAAATCTATTCCGTTACGCTCTGCATCTTCCTTGTTCCAGAAGAACGGGATAAAACGGTCATCAAAAATCGGAGTGCGGCAGCAGCCTGTCAGCATCCAGTTGAAGAACCCGTCCATGGTGAGGAAACAGCAGGTCTCCTCATATTCCTCGGGCCAGTTCTCCTTAAGCCACATAAGCTTGGGCAGGTACAGAGACTTCCCTGCGACAAGAGGCTTTTCCTTCTTGTCGTTCCAGAAAAGAGGCTCTCCGATTGTGTTATCTTTTTTCAGCGGGATAAATGTGGGGCCTGCGCCGCTCACTGCCACGGCAGAAATAGAAAAGGTGCAATCCAGCTTCTGCATCAGCTCATACAGAGCCTGCTGCCAGACCACACCTTCCTTATAATAAATCCGTCCGTCCGATACCAGTTTTCCATCAGAGGAAATCACAGCCCCTTTCAGGCTGGAGGTGCCGATATCCAGACAGAGGGCATACATCACTTCTTGCTCTGGATCAGCTGCTGGATGATCATCTTGTTGTCTACAACAGGGGTGATCGGCCGGTTCTGGTGCAGTCTGGAGATAATCCGTGCAAACAGGTCAGATACGCTTGCGCTCACATACCATTCCTTGCTCAGAAGGTCGTCGCCATGGTATACAGCGTTAGTTCCGATAAGCTTGGTGAAGTATCCCTGCTTGTACGCCTCGTCGAAGCTTTCGATTGCCTTTCCTGTGAAGAGCGGCAGGCTGATTGCGCAGATGATCTTCTCTGCTCCCTCTGCCTTAAGATGCTTCATTGCCTCGATAAGAGTTCCACCTGTTCCCAGCATGTCGTCTGCCATGAATACTGTCTTGCCCTTTACGTTTCCGAGCAGCTTCATGGATACGATGTTTGTGCTCTTTGCATCGCCGGTAACCTTTGAATAATCACGCTCCTTGTAGATAAGAGCCAGAGGCTTGTTCAGGTTGTTTGCATAGAATTTGTTCCGGTCAACAGCTCCGGTGTCCGGAGATACGATAACCAGTTTCTCATCCTCAAGGTCAACCAGCTCGGAAAGCTCTCTGATGATCTGGTAGGAGGCGTGGAGGTTCTCCATCCGCAGGCGGTTGAAGCTGTTCTCGATCTCTTTGGAGTGGATATCCAGGGTGATGATCTTCTTTACACCCATGTACTCAAGGATTCTTCCGAAGAGGGATGCGGTAAGAGCCTCGCGCCCTTTGCGCTCGTGCTGGCGGGCGAAAGGATATACAGGAATTACTACCGATACGGAGCGGGCTCCTGACTGGATAACAGCATCTATTGTTGCAAAAAGGATAAATGCATGATCTGGAACAGAGAGG
>JAGCPA010000014.1 GCA_017642445.1 Spirochaetia bacterium | reverse complement strand
CGCCAACAACCTCAGGCGGACACTCCTCCAGGGTATCGGGGTCAAGCACCTTCACATCGATGAAAGGAAGCTCCTTGCCCACTGTGGTGACACGCTTTTCCAGCGGATCCTCGGTTGTGCTCTGGGTCATTCCTGGGGAGGACTCGGTAAGGCCGTATACGCTGGTTATATCCTTCATGTTCATCTCGTTCACAACCCTCTTCATAAGTTCCACAGGGCACTGTGAGCCAGCCATGATTCCGGTCCGGAGCGATGACATGTCATACTTCTTGAAGTCGGGATGGTTGAGCTCTGCGATGAACATGGTAGGCACACCGTAGATAGAGGTGCACTTCTCGTGGTCTATTGCGATGAGGGCCTGCTTCGCATCAAAGTGCTCGAGCATAACATGGGTTGCCCCGTGTGAGTAGATAGCCATTACACCAAGCACTATACCGAAGCAGTGGTAGAGCGGTACTGGAAGGCATACACGGTCCTTCTCGGTGTATTTCATGCTCTCGCCGATGTAGTAGCCGTTGTTCAGGATATTGTAGTGGGACAGCATGACTCCCTTAGGGAAGCCTGTTGTTCCCGATGTGTACTGCATGTTGGCGACATCGTCTTTCTGTACAGCTTTCTCTGCGGCGTAGAGCTCCTCGTCCGACACATGCTGGCCCAGAAGCATTATCTCCTGGGTTGAGAACATGCCGCGGTGCTTCTCCTGTCCGATATAGATCACATTCTTGAGGAACGGGAAGTTCTTGGATTTAAGGTGTCCCCGCTCGTAGTAGTCCATCTCGGGCACCAGAGTCTTGGTCATGGCCACATAGTCGTTGTCCCGGTAGCCGTTTGAGAGGCACAGGGTGGTTATGTCCGACTGCTTCATAAGGTACTCAAGCTCGTGGAGCTTGTACATTGTGTTAACTGTCACAAAGACTGCGCCGATCCGGGCACAGGAGAAGAGGAAGGTGAGCCAGTCCGGCACATTGGTTGCCCACATGCCTATATGGTCGCCCCTCTTTATTCCGATGGCTAAAAGCCCCTTGGCCAGCAGGTCCACACGGTGGTCGAACTGGGCATAGGTGAGCCTCAGGTCCCGGTCAGGGTAGACCAGGAATTCGTGCTCGGGGTCTTTTTTAGTCTGGTATCTGAGCATTTCGCCCAAAGTCATATCAAACATGGTCTCTCCTTAGAACGGTGTGTAAACCACAGCAAGAATCTTTGCAGGCTCTTTGCCTACAGAGTGGAGGTGATGGGCTACGATGGAATCGTAGTAGATGCTGTCCCCCTCGGAAAGCTCGTACTTCTCCTTGCCGTAGATAACCTCGATCTGCCCTTTCATCACATAGATGAACTCCTCTCCCTCGTGGGTGGAAAGGTGGACATCCTTGTGGGAATCTGGGAACACGTCGATCATGAACGGATCCATGTGCCGCCCTGCCTTGTTGTGGGCCAGGGAATAGAAATCCAGATCCGATGCCTTGGCATTGCTTCTGTCAGAGAAGCGGGTAACCTCGGTCTTCTCGTTCTTGCGGGTCACAGACGGACCGATATTCTCCTCATCATCCAGGAAAGTTCCCAAACGGACGCCTAGGACTCTGGCAATCTTGATCAGCGGTGTAAGCCCCGGAATAAGGTTTCCGTTCTCAATGTCTGTAATTGTCTGTACCGCCAGATTTGCCCGTTCTGACACATCTTCAACTGTCAGGTCGCGGCTCTCTCTGATGAATGCCACTTTGTGTCCAATCTTGTTTTTCTCGCTCATTTGGTTTCTCCTAATCCAATTATACTAAAAAAGCCGGGATGTAAGACCCCGGCTTCTGCTATTGCATTTTCCAAAGTATTACAACTTACTGCGCGTTCAGCGGTAGGTCGTAGCCTGCCTTAATGACCTTAAGGTTGACCTCGTTGAACTTCTTGTTCCGGGCAGAAATGGCCTGGTCCAGAGCATAAGCAAAGGAGTCGACGCTGCAGAGCCATGGCACGATCTTGACCAGTGCGCCCAGCGCAACCATGTTTCCTGCTCTCTCGCTGCCGTTCTCTGCCGCAATCCGGTTGCAGTCAATTCCATACACCTTGATGTCGGTGCGCTTCGGCTTGTTCTCGATCAGAGATGTGTTGTAAATAAGGATTCCTCCCTCTTTCATCCTCGGCTCAAACTTGTCCAGGGACGGCTTGTTGAGAACAATGCAGATGTCCGGATGCTCTACAACAGGGGATGCAATCTCCTCGTCTGCGACTACCACGCTGCAGTTTGCTGTACCGCCGCGCATCTCGGCACCGTAGGATGGGATGTGGGATACACACTTATCCTCTTTCATAGCTGCGATACACAGGATCTTTCCGGCAAGAATAACGCCCTGTCCGCCGAATCCGGCAAAAATAAGCTCTTTTGTCATTTCTTCTCACCTCCATCTCTGAAGCACTTAACAGGATAGTATGGTTCCATAACATTCTTTACCCATTCAGCTGCCTTCACAGGATCAACGCCCCAGTTTGTAGGGCACATGGAAAGGATCTCCACGAAGGAGTAGCCCTTGCCGTCGATCTGGTTCTGGATAGCCTTCTTGATAGCCTTCTTGGTCTGGTTGATGTGCTTGACATCATATACAGCACAGCGCTCGATATAGTATGGAGCCTCAAGTGTGTTGAGAAGCTCGCATGCTCTGATAGGCCAGCCCACTTCCTGTGGATTTCTTCCGTAAGGGGTAGTCTTGGTGACCTGGCCCTCCATTGTGGTAGGAGCCATCTGACCGCCTGTCATACCGTAGATAGCGTTGTTGATGAAGATAACTGTGATATGCTCGCCTCTGTTTGCCGCATGAACAGTCTCGGCTGTTCCGATAGCCAGCAGGTCGCCGTCGCCCTGGTAGCAGATAACTACTTTATCCTTGTGGACACGCTTGAGTCCGGTGGATACAGCAGGTGCTCTTCCGTGGGCAGCCTCAAGACCGTCGGCATTGAGGTAGTTGTATGCAAGAACTGAGCATCCTACAGGAGCGATCACAAGGGTCTTCTCCTGGATTCCCAGCTCGTCCATGATCTGTGCGATCAGTTTATGTACAATTCCATGACCACAGCCCGCACAGTAGTGGGTGTTCACATTCTTCATGGATTTTGGAAATGAATAAATTTTTTCTTCAGACATAGCTCTTAACCCTCTGAACAATCTTTTCAACCTCAGGCAGCATTCCGCCAGGACGACCCAGGAAGTCTACATCGCAGTACTTTCCTGCATTGATCTGAACATCCTGAACCATCTGTCCCATGCTCATCTCTACAGTGAGGATCTTCTTAACCTTCTTGGCAGCCTCTGCAATCTCCTTCTTAGGGAACGGCCACAGTGTCACAGGGCGGAACAGACCGACCTTGATTCCCTCGGCCCGCAGCAGACGGATAGCCTTCTTGCAGATTCTGGATGCTGTGCCGTATGCAACGATCATGTAGTCGGCATCTTCCATATTCTGTGTGTCGTAGATAACTTCGTTCTCTTCGATCTTCTTGTAGTTCTCGTAAAGGTCGTATACATGCTTCTCCAGATAGTTGTCTGGATTGAGGCGGAGCGATGCGATGATGTGCGGCTCCCTTCCCTTTGCACCGGTGAGTGCCCAATCCTTCGGAGGAAGCTTATCGACAGCCTTAGGAAGAACCAGAGGCTCAGACATCTGTCCCAGGTAACCGTCGCCCAGGATCATGCATACAATTCTATATTTGTCGGCCAGCTCGAAAGCCTTCACAGTGTAGTCAGCAAGCTCCTGCACGTTGCCCGGTGCAATGACCAGCACATGGTAGTCGCCGTTTCCACCGCCGCGTGTTGCCTGGAAGTAGTCTCCCTGGGCTCCAGCGATGTTTCCGAGGCCTGGACCGCCTCTCATCATATTTACAATTACAGCTGGGAGCTGTGCTCCGGACATATAGGAGATTCCCTCCTGCTTAAGGGAGATTCCAGGGGATGATGAAGATGTCATTACCCGTGCTCCGCCGGCAGATGCACCCATAACCATGCTTACTGCGGCAAGCTCGCTCTCGGCCTGGAGGAATGTTCCTCCAACCTCTGGCAGACGCTTTGCCATGTATGCAGGTATCTCATTCTGAGGGGTAATAGGATATGCGAAGTAGTGGCGGCATCCAGCCAGGATAGCTGCCTCTCCTATTGCCTCGTTACCTTTCATTAAAATCTTTTCACTCATATCAGGTCACTCTTTTAATATTTAATAATCTCGATAGCGATATCAGGACACATAGTCGCACAGAATGTACAGGCTATACACTGTGATTCATCTTTGCATACCGGATAATGAACACCCTGCTTGTTAGTCTCTTTTGACATCTCGAGGATCTTCTTAGGGCATGCACCTATACACAATCCGCAGCCTTTGCAGCGCTGAGGGGATATTACAGGTTTTCCAGTCAAAATTTTGCCTCCTCTTTTTCCGTTCTTATGATAATATCTCTAAATAAATTTTTATACAATAACATTTGATTTGTTATATTATGTTATAATTAAGGTATGAAAACTGTCATCGACCATCCCATAGAGGAGAGATATTTATCCGATTCCATGAAGGACCAGCTGGGGGAGATTGCCTGCTCCAGGCCCGAATATTATACAAATGGAGACCTTAGGCTGCTCCGGGAGGAGGATCTTAAGCTTCCCACCAGAACTGTGCAGAATGTGAATAAAGGAAGCTTCGGCCATGTGGCCGCAGTGATGGGAGAGAAGCCGGGAGCCAGTATTATCGCAGCAAGCGCCGCATTTGCCTTCGGGGCAGGGCTGGTTACACTGGTATGCCCGGCGCGGCCGGTCTGCTGCCCCTACGAGCTTATGGACAGCACTGTCCCTCCGGCAGCGACAGACGCCCTCGCCCTTGGGATGGGGCTTGGTATGCCGGCATCAGGTGTTCCCGCTCCGGGTTCACCCGCAGCCGAGGCTTTGGCGTGGCTTAATGAGCACCCCGATGTCTCTTGCGTCTTCGACGCTGATATTTTGAAATATAAAGGAATAGAAAAGCTTATTCAGAGCCGCCAAAAGGTGGTTCTGACGCCCCATCCCAAGGAGTTTGCCACCCTGCTGTCACTCTGCGGCCTGGGGGAGTACACTGTAGCCCAGATTGCTGAGCAGCGCTTTGATCTGGTGCGCGCTTTCTGTGCCAAGTTCCCCCAGGCAGTGCTTATCCTCAAGGGGGCAAACGTACTTATCTCCCAGGGCGTGAAGGTGTCGGTGAACACCTTGGGCAGTCCCTGCCTGGCCAAGGGAGGCAGCGGGGACGTCCTGGCAGGCCTTGTGGCTGCGCTTCTGGCGCAGCATTATACCCTATACGATGCTGCTGTCAGCGCCTCCCTGGCCCACGCCCTGGCCTCGCGGCGGGTAGAATGCAGCTATGGGATGACACCTTTTGAGCTGATTGATCATGTGAAGGAGCTTGAATCTCTGTCTCGCTGAAAGCCTGACGTATGCGTTACACCCGGATCGGTTCTCGGCACTTTGGGCAGCGGTAGCGTCCCGGGGCAGGAGCCTTCACCTTGCGCCCGCAGTTGGGGCATTCAAAGACTTTTGGGAACTCTGATGCGGCAGGTTTGGCAGGTTTAATCGCCAGATCATCTGTCTGGCTGAAGAGTCCAAGATATCCCAGCTCCTCAAGGAGCTCTCTCGGCTGTCCCTGGATCTTGAGCAGGGCCAGATTGCCCTCCTCCACCTTCAAGAGAGAATCCAGGCAGATAAAGACACCAGCTCCCATATCATCTATGGAGGTCAGTTTCTCGCAGTCCAGCATTATGTGGTCGTAGCCTGTGGTCACCAATTCCTTAAGCCGGCTCAGCACAGCCTCGCCGTTGAAGGTGTTGACCTCGCCCGCCAGAGAGACAAGCAGGTACTCATCCTCCTCCCCTTTGCTGTGAACCTCTATCTGAATTCCAGAAATATCCTGTTCTGCCATATTTATAGCATATTTGCTAAAAACGGTTTTGTCAAATATAATAGAAGCATGAAGGACTTTCTTCCAATATGCCAGGCTGATATGCAGAGACGGGGCTGGGACTCGGTCGATTTTGCCATAATCACCGGGGATGCCTATGTGGATCACCCCTCATTCTGCACCGCAATTGTCTCACGCCTTCTGGAAGCCGAGGGGTGGAGAGTGGGGATAATCCCGCAGCCCGACTGGAAGAATCCCGAATCGGTCAAGGTGCTGGGAAAGCCCAACATAGCCTTTCTGATCAACGCCGGGAACATGGACTCTATGGTTGCCAACTTCTCTTCCAGAACCAAGCGGCGGAGCAGGGACCAGTTCACACCGGGCGGAGCAGGCGGCAAAAGGCCGGACCGGGCTGTCATAGTCTACACATCGCTGGCCAAGGCGGCATATAAAGGGATTCCTGTGGTCATCGGCGGCATCGAGGCATCGCTCCGCCGCCTGGCCCACTACGACTATTGGAGCGACAGCCTCCGCCGCTCTATCCTGCTTGATTCCAAAGCCGACCTCCTCATCTACGGCATGGGGGAGAAGCCTCTGTGGGATATGTCGCAGGCTCTCAAGAAAGGCCTTTCAATAAAAGATCTGAAGAATATCCGTGGTACTGTGGTCAAAAGCTCGCAGCTGCCGGAGGGGGATTTCATCACCCTGCCATCTTTTGAAGATATGCAGGCTGACAAGAAGAAGTTTGCAGAAAGCTTTGCAATCCAGTACAGAAACACAGACCCGTTCTCCGGGCGCATGATGGTGGAGAAGACAGGCACCCAGTATGTTATCCAGAACCCGCCGGCCCATATCCTTACTATGGAAGAGATGGACAAAGTCTATGCTCTGCCCTATATGGGGGCCTACCATCCGAGCTACGAGAGTCAGGGAGGGGTACCAGCAATCAAGGAGGTGGAGTTCAGCCTTATAAGCGCCCGGGGCTGCTTCGGAAGCTGCAACTTCTGTGCCCTCACCTTCCACCAGGGGCGGATCATCCAGGCCCGGAGCCATCAGTCCATAATAGACGAGGCTGTCCGGCTGACCAAGAAGCCTTGCTTCAAAGGCTATATTAACGATGTTGGAGGCCCTACCGCCAACTTCCGCCAGCCGGCGTGCAGGAAGCAGCTGACCTCTGGAGCGTGTCCTGACAGGCGGTGCCTTTTCCCAAAGCCATGCCCCAGCTTAGAGGTATCGCATGCCGACTACCTTGAGCTTCTGCGCAAGCTCCGGGCCCTGCCTGGAGTAAAAAAAGTATTCATAAAATCGGGCATCAGGTTCGACTACCTGATGGCAGACCCGGATCCAGCCTTCTTCCAGGAGCTGTGTCTGCACCACATAAGCGGACAGCTCAAGATTGCGCCGGAGCATATCTGCGCCCGGGTGCTCAACCTTATGGGAAAGCCTGACCCCGAAGTCTACCAGGCCTTCGAGAAGCGGTTTGCAGATGAGAACCGGAAGATCGGCAAGAAACAGTACCTGATTCCGTACCTTATCTCATCCCACCCGGGCAGCGACCTCAAGGCAGCCATAGAGCTGGCCGAGTATCTGCATTCCAAAGGCTTTATCCCGGACCAGGTGCAGGATTTCTATCCGACTCCGGGCACAGTCTCCACCTGCATGTACTACACCGGCTTAAACCCTCTGACCATGGAGAAAGTCTATGTTCCCAAGACCGAGGAAGAGAAGAACCTGCAGCGGGCACTGCTCCATTTCCACAAACCCGAGAATAGAGAGAAGGTGCGAAAAGCCCTCATCATGGCCGGCCGTAAAGATCTGATCGGCAACAGTCCAAAGGCTTTGATACGGTGATCCTATGATTTATACAAACATCTACCATACACCAGATGGCTTCGACGACCTGACCATGTCCTCTGACGGCACAGCGCTGACCGGACTGTGGTTCCAGAACTCACCTGACCAGAAAAAACATAATGAACTGCATGTTGATGAAAATCTCCCCATCTTCAAAGAGACCTGCAGGTGGCTTGATATCTACTTCTCCGGCCGGAAGCCTGATTTCACTCCAATATACTGGCTCTACGACCTTACCCCTTTCCGCAAGGAAGTATCAGAAATCCTCTGCACCATTCCATTCGGCAAGACCATGACCTATGGCGAAATCGCAAACCAGATCGCCCCGAAGCATGGCATCCTTAAAATGTCTCCCCAGGCTGTGGGCGGTGCAGTGGGCTGGAATCCCATATGCATCATCATTCCCTGCCACCGTGTGATAGGGGCAGGAGGCAAGCTCACCGGCTACGGCGGCGGCCTTCATAATAAGATTGCGCTATTGGAACTGGAAGGGAACGATATGAGCGAGGCAAAATTATGAACGTTCAAGAGACCCTGGACATTTTATACCAGCTGTGCAAAGAGGATAAGGTGTTGCGGCGCAAACTGCTGGCCACACGCAACAGCGAGAACCCGGCTGTAGAGTTCTGCAAGATAAGCACCGAATATGGCTACCCTATTTCTGCTATGGATCTGGTTATGGCCGGAGAAGAGGCCTATGCCGAGATGGCCCGCAGCACCAACGGAGGAGGCGAGAACCATCCCCGCATCCAGAACGCCGACGACTTGTACGAGCTGTTTTTAGGTTCGATCAGTTAATCCCATCAAGCCATGCCTGGACATCGGCTGGCTGGCGTCGGCTGGTGAAGAAGTAATCGGTTATAGTTGACTCTGGCAGCAAAGCGTTTAAAGTTTTAAGAGAGCTCTCCTTTCCGGTGGCACTGGCTGTCGCAAATGGGATTACCCGCTTGCCAGAAAGGTCTGCCTTGAGGATGTACTCCTGCAGGAAATCGGGAACTGTGCCAGCCCAGACAGGGAAACCGATGAACACAATGTCATAAGGAGCAAAATCAGAAACAGTTGTCTTGAGGGCTGCACCCTTCCGGGAAATCTTCTCTCCCACAACCCTTGCTACAGCAGAAAAGAAGCCACCATAAGCTTTCTCAGGCTCCACCAGATAGACATCAGCAGCAAACTTTGCCTGAATCTTATCGGCTATCCGCTTGGTCACTCCAGTCTTCGAATAATAGACAACTGCACACTTCATAACTGCCCCCTGGTTGCAGTGTATCACACTTTTTCAAACTTTTTTCTCAGAAATTGAAGCAAAATGAACTTTT
>JAGCPA010000013.1 GCA_017642445.1 Spirochaetia bacterium | reverse complement strand
GTAAGAGCCTCGCGCCCTTTGCGCTCGTGCTGGCGGGCGAAAGGATATACAGGAATTACTACCGATACGGAGCGGGCTCCTGACTGGATAACAGCATCTATTGTTGCAAAAAGGATAAATGCATGATCTGGAACAGAGAGGACATGTTTCTTGCCGTCGCCGTTCACATCGATTGGATAGTGGTTCTCGCAGTCCTGGATGATGAACACATCCATACCCCGGACAGAGGAGAGAATCTCAGTCTTGAACTCGCCGTTGGCGAACCGGGTGCACTTGGTAGGAATCTTGAACTCAGGGCATTCATAGGTGTGAATATCCTTGTTAGGATCGAAGTTGTCCGGATCCAGAATATCGGACTGCAGGTTTACCCTTGCCTCAGCCTCGTCTCTGGACATGCCATAGACTTTTGCGATCAAATCAACTTTCTGCCGGTGCTTTGCTGTGTAGTTGCGCTTAAGGTAATCTACAATTGTATCACAGAAGGCCTCTCCGCCTGGACATGCCACAATACCCAGGTTGACTACTTTTGAATAATTCATGTTTTATCCTTTTATGTGTTTAGAATTATACTATTAGAATATCACTTAAACGTTGGTTTTTCAATCTTAAAATTGGGGTTGAGGATATTAGATTAAAAAAAGTTTTTAAGTTCTTCTACTGTCGAGAGAAAGTAAGTCGGCTCGGCGCTGGACAGCTCATCTTCAGAGCCATATCCATAACCCACGGCTATTGAATCCATACCGTTGGCTCTGGCTCCCTCGATATCATACTTCCGGTCGCCCACCATCACACACTCTTCTGCCTTAAGGCCCCACTTCTCAAGGAGCTTGGCGATAAGATCGGCTTTTACGGTGTTCTGCCCGTCCAGCTCGCTCCCGTCGACAATATCGAAATAGCGCATTATGCGGAAATGGGAGAGGACCCGCTTAACATAAATCCGCGGCTTTGAAGATGCCAGAATTATCTTGTAGCCCTTCTCCTTAAGAGAATAAAGGAGGGCGTCGATTCCCTCATAAAGGGCGTTCTCGTACAGCCCTGTCTCGGCATAGTATTCCCGATAGCACTCTACTATCTCCTTGGCCTCCTCCTCGGAGCAGTCGCAGTAGTTCATGAAAGATCTGTACAGCGGCGGCCCTACAAAAGATGTAAGCTTATCCAGGTCTGGCTCGTCGATGCCATAACAGCGGAGGGCATACTGAACCCCTTTCACAATTCCAGGCTTTGAGTCGGTGAGTGTGCCGTCCAGGTCAAAGATGATGTTTTTGTATTTCATTTTCAGTACTTGCTGAGGAACGCCTTGGTGCGCTCGTTCTGCGGATTGTCCACAACCTGCTTTGCAGGGCCCTCTTCTGCAATCACGCCATGATCCAGGAAGATGATCTTGTCGGAAAGATCCCGGGCAAATGCAATCTCGTGGGTCACTACAATCATGGTCATCTTGGCTTCAGCCAGCTCTCTGATTACCTTGAGAACCTCGCCTGTAAGCTCCGGGTCAAGGGCGCTTGTAGGCTCATCAAAACACAGGATAGATGGGTTCATTGCCAGGGCTCTTGCAATTGCGACACGCTGCTGCTGACCGCCTGAGAGCTGACATGGATACATATCTATCTTCTGCTCAAGGCCAACTCTCTTGATAAGAGTCATGGACCTCTCTCTGATCTCAGCCTCCGGATACCTCTTCAAAAGGCGGGGGGCAAGCTCCACATTCTCAAGCACGGTGTACTGAGGAAAGAGGTTGAACTGCTGGAACACAAGGCCGAAGTTAAGCTGATTCTCCCGCTGCTGCTCCACTGTAAGATTGTGCTGGTCAGCATCGAAAATCACCTTGCCGTTTACAGAGATTGTCCCTTTGTCAGCCCTCTCGAGGAAGTTGATGCACCGCAGCAGAGTGGTCTTTCCGCCGCCGGATGATCCGATTATTCCAAGCACATCACCTTTCTCCAGAGAGAAGGAGATTCCTTTAAGAACCTCGTTTGCTCCAAAATGCTTGTGTATGTCTTTCACTTCCAGAATCGGCATACTTTCCTCCATCAATTGAAATAGCTCAGCTTCTTCTCAAACTTTGCAAGAAGAATGGTCAGAATGCCGCTGAATAAAAGATAGAAAACACCTGTCATGAAAAGAGGCCATATTATTCCATCCGACTTGATGAATGTCTGTCCTGCCCAGATAAGCTCATACACTGCAATTACACGGGCCAGGGAGGTGTCCTTGACCAGAGTGATTATCTCGTTGCCCATAGGGGGAACAATGCGCTTAATAACCTGCAGCAGCACTATCTTGAAGAAGACCTGGCGCTTGGTGAGTCCAAGAACCTGGCCAGCCTCGTACTGCCCCTTGGAGATGCTCTCAATTCCACCCCGATAGATCTCAGAGAAATAACATGAATAGTTGATTATGAAGGCCACCATGACAGCGGTGAACCGCCCCGAGGTGCCCATGCCCCAGATGTTCTGATGGAACAGGAGTCCGGGGCCATAGTAGATAACGATAAGCTGGAGCATGAGAGGTGTTCCCCTCACGATCCAGACTATAAAACGGACAACAATTTTCAGGAGCTTGAACTTGGCCATAGACCCGAAGGCTATGATTAGTCCAAGCGGAACTGCCCCGGCCAGTGTGAGCAGAAAGAGCTCAATTGTCTTTACAAAGCCGGCGCACAGCCGGAGCAGAACTTCCTGAACCATTATTTCTGTGGGATGATTGAAGCCTGTGTGCCGTATTTCTCGGCAGCCTTCATCATAGAGCCGTCAGCATATGCTTTCTTGAAGAAATCATTGATAGCTGGCACCAGGTCAGATCCTTTTCTGAATCCAACGCCGTACTCCTCTGTTGTAAGAGCAACTGAGTATGTCAGGTCTGGGTATGATGTTCCAGGTCCAACCATTGCAGCAGCCATGAGAGAGTCGATGATACAAGCCTCAGATGTTCCGGCAGCAACTTCCATTACTGCAGCAGCCTGTGTGTCAACTGCCATTGCCTTGTATCCATTCTCTTTTGCAGCCTCTTCTCCGGCGCTTCCAGCCTCTACGGCAAACTTAAGATTCTTTGCATCCTCAGCCTTCTTGAGGGAAGCTGCGAGTGCTTTCTTTGTAACGATGATCTGTGCGTTGTTGCAGTATGGGTTGGATGTAGCCATAGCCTTCTTAACGCCGTCTGTAAGGGTCATTCCGTTCCATACGCAGTCGATTGTCTTGTTCTCAAGCTCCATGCTCTTGGAGTCCCAGTCAATCTCGATGAACTCGCACTTAACGCCAAGTTCCTTGGCAAATGCAACTGACATATCAGCATCAAAACCGATCCATTCATTTCCCTCTTTGTAGTCCATTGGCGCGAAATCTGTGATTCCAACTACAAGAGTTCCCTTGTTTACAACATATGCCTTATCAGAGCTTGCTGCCTCTTTCTTTCCGCCGGCAAATGCGAATGCTGCGCAGAGCAGAAGAACGAGTGCGCAGATAAGAATTTTAGATGAAGTTTTCAATTTTTTCTCCTTTTTTTCAGTTTAGACTAAAAAAAGCATTATATCAATCAAATATCGTGAAAAAAAATATAATATGGAATATAATCGGAGATGGAGGGCCCATGAAAACCTATTTTATCCTTGACGGCTACAGCCTGATTTATAAATCCTACTTCGCTTTCATCCGTAATCCGATGATGAATCCAAAGGGAGAGAACAGCTCTGCTGTCTTCGGTTTTTTCCGCACCCTGTTCAGCCTTTTCGACCGGTACAATCCCGAGTATTTTCTGGTTACCCTGGACTCTCTGACCCCGACCTTCCGTCACGAGATGTATCCCGAATACAAGGCAACCCGGGACAAGACTCCGGAGGATCTCCATGCCCAGATTCCACGGATAGAGGCAATCCTTAAGGCCCTGGGAATAACAGCCCTCAGAAAGAACGGCTTCGAGGCCGACGATATCATTGCCACCTATGCCAAGAAGTGTCAGGACGAAGATTCCCAGTGCCGCATAATCACCGGGGACAAAGACCTTCTGCAGCTGGTTTCTGACAATGTCAAAGTTATCCGCTACAGCAAGGATGACTACAACGAGATGGACCGGGACGGAGTGTTCAAGGAGTGGGGAGTGTGGCCTGAGCAGATCCTGGACTATCTGGCCCTGTGCGGCGACTCTGCCGACAATATCCCAGGAGTGAAGGGCATAGGCCCCAAGGGGGCTGTGACACTGCTCCAGACCTATGGAAACATCGACAGCATCTACGAGAACATAGAGAATATAAAAGGGGCAAACAAGACAAAGCTGGAGGCAGGGAAAGAGGATTGCCTCTTGAGCCGGAAGCTTGTGGAGCTCCGGAATGATGTGCCTCTTGAGCAGTGTCTGGATGACTTCTCCACAGCCGGCCTGGACTATCACGCCGCAGTTCCACTCCTTAAGGAGGAGGGAATCAAGAGCGCCATCAAATGGCTTGAGGAGAAGGCCGGAGTTCCAGAGGGAGGGCTGTTCACCCAGAGCCTGGCAGAAGAGGCAGACGAAGCCCCTAAGCCGGAGGCAAAAAAGGGCGTTTATACCGCTATAACACAGCTCTCCCAGCTGGATGAGCTTATAGAAAAAGTTAAAAAAGCTGGCATCTATGCCTTCGATTCCGAGACCGACAGCCTGGACTTTGTCTCAAACCATCCGGTGGGTTTCTCAATTGCAGTCAAGGCAGAAGAAGGTTTCTACATCCCGATCCAGGCCGAAGGCAAGTATTACATACCAGAAGAGATAATCAAGAACAAGCTGCGCCAGATACTGGAAGATCCGTCCCTCAAGCTGGTGGGACAGAACTTCAAGTTCGACTACCAGGTGCTCAAACGGTGGGGCATAAACCCGGCCGGCCTGTGGTTCGACACCATGATCGCAGCCTGGCTGGTGGATACAAAGATTTCGGTCTACAACATGGACTATCTGGCCGACCACTACTTCGGCTACAAGACTATCACCTACGACGAGGTGGTGCCCAAAGGCAAGTTCTTCCAGGATGTGCCGCTTGAGCAGGCTACAGAGTATGCGGCCGAGGATGCAGATATCACCTTCCGCCTTTATGAGCATCTTTACCCGATTGTTAAAGCGAATAACGAGAAGCTTTTCTTCGATGTGGAGATGCCGCTTGTCACCATTCTTGGCGATATGGAGCTGGAGGGGATCCGCATAGACAAGCATGTGCTCGAGAAATATTCTGTGGAGCTGGATGCCCAGCTGGGGGCAATAGAGAAAGAAATTTACAAAGAGTGCGGCAAAGAGTTCAACATCAACTCAACACAGCAGCTCCAGGAGATTCTTTTCACCGACCGGAAGCTCAAGCCGATAAAAAAGACCAAGACCGGTTATTCCACCGACACCTCGGTGCTTGAGGAACTTGCATTAGAGGATGTGGTGCCACAGATGATACTGCGCTACCGTGCATTGGCAAAGCTTAAATCCACCTATGTGGATGCCCTGCCGCTGCAGACCGACACAAGCTCCAGAATCCACACAACTTTCAGGCAGACCGGCACTGCAACCGGCCGCCTCTCAAGCATCAATCCAAACCTGCAGAACATCCCTATCAGGGACGAGGAGGGGCGCCGCATCCGCAAGGCATTCATCTCCCGGGCAGGCATGGTATTCTTAAGCGCCGACTACTCCCAGATTGAGCTGGTAGTTCTGGCGCACCTGTCAGAGGATCCAGAGCTTACCAAAGCCTTCAACACAGGTGTGGATGTCCACCGCCTGACAGCATCGCTGGTGTTCGGTGTTCCGCAGGAAGCTGTAACCCCAGACCAGCGGCGGGTTGCCAAGGTCATCAACTTCGGCGTCATCTACGGAATGTCTGCCTTCAGGCTGAGCCGGGAACTCAATATTCCGGTGCAGCAGGCAAGTGGTTTCATAAAGATGTATTTCGAGAAATATGCCGGGGTGCAGAACTTCATCAACCAGACGCTGGAGTATGCCCGGGAGCACGAGAGCGTAAAGACAATCCTAGGTCGCGAGCGGTTCGTCAACGCAATCAACAGCAAGAACCACAACGAGCGGAGCGGTGCCGAGCGCATCGCCTTCAACTCCCCTATACAGGGCTCTGCCGCAGATATAGTCAAGATGGCAATGATCAATATATCCAGGAAGCTTAAGGAGAAAGGACTTGAATCCAAGATGGTGCTCCAGATCCACGACGAGCTTATCTTCGAGGTGCCTCAGAAAGAGGTTGAGGTCATGAAAAAACTGGTCAAAGAGGAGATGGAGAATGTAATCAAGCTCCATGTTCCGCTTCGTGTCAGCATAGAGACAGCTGAGAGCTGGGGAGATATGCACTGATGGTCATAGGAGTTGCAGGAAAGACCTGCGCAGGAAAGAATTCTGTTATCAAGCCGCTTGAGAAGATGGGCTACTGCCTTGTGGATGTGGATCAGCTGGGACATCTGGCCCTGGAGGATCAGAAGGAAAAGCTTTTTGAGGCTTTCGGCCCGGGAATCCGCAATCAGGATGGCTCTGTGAACCGGAGGGCGCTGGGGGCAATTGTGTTCTCAAACCCGGAGGAGAAGAAGAGGCTTGAGAGCATCGTACACCCCGAGATGATCAGGATGGTCGAAGATATAATCGTGGAGAGGCAGAATGTGGTCATCAACGCCGCAATCCTGTTTGAGATGAAGCTTGATAAGCTGTGCGACACAATCTTCTGGGTTGATGCCCCGGCCATAGTACGTTTTTTCAGGGGGCTCAAGCGGGGCGGAGCATCTCCCTGGGCACTTTTTAAAAGAATTTGGGCTCAAAGAAAGATGAATCCTAATAATTTTTCAACAGATGCCGATATTTTTACTATAAGTAATATAGGCAGCGAAGAAAATACTGCAGAAAAAATAGTAAAAATACTTGAAAAAAGGAAATGACATGGAACAGCAGAAACTTTTATGGACAATTCTTTCAGTAGGAATCTTGGTTCTTATTTTATTGGGCGCCGGAATGTTCTTCTTCCTCCCTTCCGACAGCACAGGCCTGGCACAGAACGGCAAAACCACAGAATGGTCAAAAGCAGCCTCACCAGCACCGGCAGCAGAACAGAAAACCCCTGACCAGAAAGCAACTCCTGCTCCAGCACAGCCACCAAAACCAGAGGTAAAGAAGACCCCGGTTCAGACCGCACAGACACCGGCACCAGCACCAAAGACTCAGCCAGAGGTAAAAAAGACTCCGGCTCCAACTCCAGCACCAGCTGCTAAACCTGCAACACCTGCACCAAAAGCAACCCCTGCTCCGGCAACCAAGCCAGCACCAGCCGCAACTACCCAGCAGGCAAAGCCAGCAGCATCAACATCAACACAGCAGGCAGCAAAACCGGCAGCTCAGACACAGACTACAGCTGCAAAGCCAGCAGCAACTGCAACAGCAGCCAAAGGAAACTTCTGGGTACAGGTAGGATCATATGCAACTACAGATGCGGCAGAGAAGACAAAGAAAGACCTTGCCGCAAAAGGATACACATCATCTATCCAGTCAATCACAGCAAATGGAAAGACATACCACAGAGTGAAGATCGGCCCTTATGCAAGCAGAGCAGAAGTAGATACCCTGCTGCCAAAGATCAAGGCTCTCCCAGGAATGGGCGACAGCTTCATTACCACCAAGTGATATGTTTTCAGATATGAACCAGCTGTTCACACGGCTGGCCAACTCAAAATTCAGAAGCAGCTTCCACCTAAAAAGGCGGGAGCTGTCTTATTTTAAGGAAAAGGGACTGGATACAATAATGGAGCATGCAAAAGAGCTGCTCCAGACCCGCCTTTTCACCGCCGATATCCCCAACGACGGCAAACAGACACCCATGAAGAATCATCCGGTGTTCATAGCCCAGCATGCAACTGGGTGCTGCTGCCGGGGCTGCCTCGAGAAGTGGCACGCCATCCCCAAAGGCCGCGAACTCACCCCCGAAGAACAGCAGTATGTGCTGGCAGTTATACGGGAATGGCTGCTGCGGGAAACCAAAGAGTAAAAAATTACTTACGCGTCCTTGCTGTCCTCTTCAGGCGGCAGGGTCACTGCGATGTGGAGTTCGTCCAGCTGAGCCTGTGAGACAGGGGTCGGGGTGTCGCACATCATACAGGTTGCCTTCTGTGTCTTCGGGAATGCTATAACATCCCTGATAGACTCGGTGCCCAGGAAGAGCATTACAAGGCGGTCAAGACCGAGTGCGAGTCCTCCGTGCGGAGGTGTTCCCAGCTCAAGGGCATCAAGCAGGAAGCCGAACTGCTGCCGTGCCTGCTCCAGAGGAATTCCAAGCACCTCAAGAATCTTCTCCTGAAGCTCCGGATCGTGGATTCTTATACTTCCACCGCCAGCCTCGTGGCCGTTGAATACGATATCGTAGGCATCGGTGCGGATATTCAGGAGGTCACCGCTGTAAAGCTTAGGCAGGTCTTCCTTGACCGGCGCTGTGAACGGGTGATGCACCGCAGAGAGCTTGCCCTGGTCGTCCAGCTCGAACATAGGGAAGTCTACAATCCAGGAGAGGCATTTCTCGTTCTCGTCGTAGAGTCCAAGCTTCTTTCCGAAGAAGTTACGGAGCTCGGAGAGACAGTTGCATACAATCTTCTCTGAATCGGCGACAAAGATAAGGACGTCGCCCACCTCTGCCACCATCCTCTCGTACAGAGCCTTGGACTCTGCCTCGGTGAAGAACTTGATGATAGGAGACTGCGGGCCATCCGGATTCATCTTGATCCATGCTACGCCTTTTCCGCGGAGCGGCTTGACAAAGTCGGTCATGGCATCCAGATCTTTTCTTGCCAGCTTGGAGCATGCACCCTTCAGGTTGATACCTCTTACCTTGCCCTTCTTTGCCAATGTGTTCTTGAATACAGAGAACTCGGTGTTCGCAAATACATCGGAAAGCTCCTTGATCTCAAGGCCGAAGCGGAGGTCCGGCTTATCGCAGCCGTATTTGAGCATAGCCTCCTGATATGTCATCCGTGGCAGAGGGAGCTTGAGGTCGATGTTCAGGAACTCTTTGAAAAGCTCCTTGAAAAGGCCCTCTACTACTGCGATTATGTCATCCTGTGTGATGAAGGACATCTCCATATCCACCTGGGTGAACTCAGGCTGTCTGTCGGCCCTCAGATCCTCGTCGCGGAAGCACTTTGCAATCTGGATATAGCGGTCGAAGCCGGCTGTCATAAGAATCTGCTTGAAAAGCTGCGGGCTCTGCGGCAGAGCGTAGAAACAGCCTTCGCGTACACGGCTTGGAACCAGGTAGTCCCGGGCTCCCTCCGGGGTAGACTTGTTGAGGATTGGAGTCTCAACCTCGACAAAGTCGTTCTTATAGAAATACTCGCGGATAGCGTGCATAAGCTTGCTTCTGAATACCAGGCAGTTTCTGATGGCAGGGTTCCGCAGGTCGATATAGCGGTATTTAAGACGGGTCTCGTCATTCACCTTCTCGGCATGAAGCGCCTCGAACGGAGGGGTCTTGGACTTGTTCAGGATCTCCATGTCAGTGATATATACTTCAATCTCGCCTGTTGAAAGCTTAGGGTTGGCCATTCCTTCCGGGCGCAGCCGAACTGTTCCCTTGGCTGCGATGACAAACTGGCTTCTGAGTCCGCCTGCAAGGTCGTGGATCTCTTTTCCGCATACCTCCGGGTCAAATACAATCTGTGCCAGTCCCCACCGGTCGGTAAGGTCGATGAAAATGATTCCGCCGTGGTCGCGATAGTTCTCTACCCATCCGCACAGGCATACCTCTTTTCCCACATCTTTTGCGGTAAGCTCACCGCATCTGAAATTTCTCTGTAATCTCATATATTCTGCTCCATCATCCCAACTGAGAGATTTTATTAAGTATCAATTCCCTTGCCTTCTTCGGGTCTGCCTTTCCACCGCTGACCTTCATAAGCTGTCCGATAAGGAATCCGATCGGCTTCTGGTCGCCCCCTTTGATCTGGGCCACAACCTTGGCGTTGTCGGCAAGGAGCTTATCCACCATTGCCTCAACCTCGCCCGAGTCTGCAGTCTGCATCAGGTTGTTCTTCTCAATAACCTGCATCGGATCCGCATCCTCGTTTATGATTATATCCATAACCTTCTTAGCAGCCTGAGCGTTGATTTTCTCGGCCTCCAGAAGTTTAATCACTGTAACAAATTTTTCGACTGTAAGGAAGCTCTCTCCCAGGCTCTTTTTAGCCTTGTTAAGGTCCTTGGCCACCTCGCCCCTCATCCAGGATGCTGCGTTTGCCACGCTTATGCCGCCCTTGACTGCGCTTTCGAAGAAGTCTGCCTTCTCCTTCTCTTCGGTAAGGAACTCGGCGCCATCCTCGTTAAGGCCATACTCGTCGATGAACCTTCTTTTCCGCACCCATGGAAGCTCCACCTGTGCCGCGTCAATCTCGGCTAGGAACTCCTTTGTAGGGCAGTATGGCGGCAGATCCGGCTCCGGGAAGTAGCGGTAGTCGTTGGCATTCTCCTTGCTCCGCATTCCCTCGGTCCGCTTCTTCTCGTCATTCCAAAGACGGGTCTCCTGCACTACGCTCTCGCCTGCGGTTATCATCCGGGACTGCCGCTGAATCTCGTACTGGAGTGCCAGCTTGACGTGGCGGAATGAGTTGAGGTTCTTTACCTCCACCTTGCGGCCCAAGCCTTTGCCCTCGAAGTTTACAGAAACGTTAACATCGCAGCGCATAGAGCCCTCTTCCATGTTTCCGTCGCATACACCGAGATAGCGAACCATCTTGCGGAAGTTCTGCATAAAGAGCTCTGCCTCTTCAGGCTTCTTGAAGTCAGGCTCGGTCACAATCTCCAGAAGAGGAGTTCCTGCCCTGTTGTAGTCGCAGTACGATGTCATCCCCTCGTGCACCAGCTTTCCGGCATCCTCCTCCAGGTGTGCATCGTGGATCCGCACCTTGGGAACCCCTTCCATCTCGATGAGTCCTTTAACTCCGAACGGGGAATTGAACTGGGAAATCTGATAGTTCTTGGGCATGTCGGGGTAGAAGTAATTCTTCCGGTCAAAGACTGCCTTCTCGTTCAGGTGGCAGTTCATAGCCCGGCATACGATATATGCCTTGCGCACAGCCTCTTCGTTGAGCACCGGAAGCACTCCGGGATAGCCCATGCAGACAGGGCACACATGGCTGTTGGGCACATGGGTGAACTCGTTCTTGCAGTTGCAGAACACCTTGGTCTTGGTAAGAAGCTGGATATGTATCTCAAGTCCGATGAACGATTCTATCATAACACCTCCCTGGCTGCATCAAACAGCAGGTTCTCGCAGCAGTAGTTGGCGAAGAGCTGCATTCCCACAGGAAGCCCGTTCTCCATTCCCACTGGGATGCTGAGAGCAGGCATACCGGTCAGGTTGGCAGTTACTGTGAACTTGTCGGCCACCTTCTGCTGATACGCTGTAAGCCCTGCGTTTCCATGCTTGAAGGCCTGGGACGGGAAGGCTGGAGCGACAAAGATATCAGATGTGCTGAAGATCTTCTTGAAGTCGTCTATGACCTTGGTCCTGATCTTCTGCGCCTTGATGTAGTACTGGTCCTGGAAGCCGGAGCGGAGCACATAGGTGCCCAGGAGGATGCGGAGCTTCACCTCGTCGCCGAAGCCTTCGTTCCTCGATTTCTCCATCAGGTCCATAGGGGTCTCCCCCTCCTTGCTCCTGTGGCCGTAGCGGATGCCGTTGTACCTTGCCAGGTTGGCGCTCGCCTCAGCTGTTGCGATTGTATAGTAGACAGGGATTACATACTCCAGTGACGGAACCTGCACTCCCTTTATCTCAAATCCTTTGTCCTTGATCTTCTGGATCAGAGCCTTATAGCCTTTCTCGATCTCCGGTGTAAGCCCAAGGTCGCCCTCCAGGTATGTGAAGCTAAGCTTGCCGTTCCTCGGCTTTGCAGGCTCCTCCGGATATGCAATGGAGGTCTGGTCTCTCCAGTCCTGACCGCGGATAACCTTGAACACCTTCTCTGTCAGATCCAGATCCTTTGAGAGAACGCCAATCACATCCAGGGATGATGCATAAGCAACCAGTCCGTACCGGGAGACAGCTCCGTAGGTGGGCTTGAGCCCGTATACACCGCAGAAGGCGGCAGGCTGGCGGATGGATCCGCCAGTATCTGATCCCAGTGCGAACGGGACCAGATCGGCTGCCACAGCAGCCGCACTGCCGCCGCTGGAACCGCCTGTGACATATTCTTTATTCCATGGGTTGTTGGTGCCTCCGAAGGCGGAGAAATCGGTGGAGGAGCCCATTCCGAACTCGTCCATGTTGGTCTTGCCCACTACTACGGCACCGGCCTCCTCCAGTTTCTCCACAGCTGTCGCGTTGTATGGGGAAACAAAGTTCTCCAGAATCTTGGAGGCGCAGGTAAGATGGAAGCCCTCTACTGCAATATTGTCTTTGACGCCACAGGGAATATTTGCCAGAGGTCCGTTTGGATTCTTGCATTTTTTCTTGGTGTCATCATACTCCAGGAAGGAGTGGATATCTTTATCCTTTGCCAGAACATCAATCATAGCAGCCTCCTACAGGATGTGGGGCACG
>JAGCPA010000012.1 GCA_017642445.1 Spirochaetia bacterium | reverse complement strand
TTTTTTGGTATATTTAATAGAATGTTCCTTCCAGACGAAGTTATTAAAGAAATCGCCGACAGAACCGATATCGAGCAGCTTATCGGGCGGTATGTGACTCTCCAGCGGGCCGGCAGCCGGCTTAAGGGGTTATGTCCATTCCACCACGAGAAGACTCCATCCTTCACTGTCTCCCCGGACAAGGGGGTTTTCCACTGCTTCGGCTGCAAGAAAGGGGGCAATGCCTTCACCTTCCTTATGGATATGGAGAAGATGACTTTCCCCGAGGCGGCGGAGTATCTGGCAAAAGAGGCTGGAATATCGTTGGAGGAATATAAGAATGCAGGAACATACCAGGGCTCGTCGGAGCGGCAGCAGCTTACCGACCTGTATGACAAAGTGGTAAATGCCCTCCATTATATATTGCTCTCCACCGCCGAAGGGAAACCTGCCCTGGAGTATCTCCTTGGCCGGGGAGTGACACAGGAGATGATAGAGAAGTTCAAGCTTGGCTTTATGCCGGCTGACCGGACCTGGCTCTACAACTTCCTTGTGAAAAAGAACTATACACCGGACTTTCTGGCTAAGACAGGCCTCTTTTCGGCCCGGTATCCTAAGATATCCATATTCTCAGGCCGGGTAATATACCCTGTCTTCTCAAAGCATGGGAATGCCATAGCGTTCGGCGGCCGCACCATGAAAAAGGACGAGCAGCCCAAATACATAAACTCGCCAGAGACCTTGGTGTTCAAGAAGCACGAGGAGCTCTACGGCCTCAACTATGCCATGCTTGCCATGCGCAAAGAGGGGTTCTGCTACATTGTCGAGGGCTACATGGATGTCATTGCGATGCATCAGGCCGGCATAGAGAACGTGGTGGCACCGCTGGGAACCGCCCTTACCGAGACCCAGGCTGCCATAATAAAGCGCAACGCTCCACGGGTGGTGCTGCTCTTCGATGGAGATGCGGCCGGAGTCAAAGCTGCGGAGCGGGGAACCTTTATCTGCGAGAAGGAAGGGCTTATCTGCGACATAGTAAAACTGCCCGGCGACAACGATCCTCAGGAAATTCTTAAGAAAAATGGGGCTGAGGCGTTGCATAATTGCTTAAAATATCCTATAAATTGCTTTGATTTTATATTGGAAAACAGCCTGCGGAATCTTGACCTTTCCCGCTCCCAGGGCATCATGGCTCTATACAGCCGTGTATTTCCCCTGATCGATCTTTCAGACTCCGAGGTGCGCAAAGAACAGCGTCTTAAGGCACTTGCCGATAAGATAAATGCCGATTATAAGTCGGTATATAACGACTACAGCAAGAAAAAGGGGGGTGTAGGTCAGGATTTCAACAGTGTCACAGCTGTGCAGGAGAACCGGATTTCATCGGAGCTGTTCCTGCTGCTTGCAGTAATGGCTAACAGCAGCTATTTTGAGCTTGTCAGAAATGAGCTTACTGCCGATGATTTCTATGACAGCCGGGCACGGGATTTGTTCATCACTATGGAAGAATGCTTTAGAAACGGAGTTTTCTCAGAGGATGTGATATTGAATCACCTTGAGAACGAAAAACTCAAAGAGATTATAATACAGAAGCTCTCTTCCGACGAATTCAAGCTGAATCCTGAATCTATCATCAAAGACAGCATACGGAATGTCCAGATGAACAACCTGGTTATAAAAAGGCTCCGGGTGGAGAGGATGATCCGTAAGGCAGCTTCGGAACAGGATTCTGTGCCGGAGGATCTTATTGCTGACAAGCGGTTTTATGACGATGAAATTGAAAAATTGAAAGGGATGAGAAGTCAATGACAGAGTTGCAGAACGATCCTGCTATCAAAAAAATTATCGAGTATGGCAAAAGCAAGAAGCACATCACCTACGATGAGCTGAACGACCTTCTGCCAAGTGAGCTGACAGCCTCTGACAAGCTTGATGAGATCATCGAGCTTCTGGAGAAGAACGACATTACCCTGGATGAGGCTGAGGATGATTTTGAGGACGATGATGATGAGGATGACGACGAGAAATCATCCGGCATGTCGGCCGACGATAAAGATGGGATTGTGGACGATCCTATCCGGCTTTACCTCAGGGAGATAGGAAAAGAGACCCTTCTTACTGCAGAGCAGGAGGTAATACTCTCAAAGCAGATGGAAGAGGGCGGCAATATCCTGAAAAGGGTGATCAGCCATTCAGGAGTCCTGATTCCGGAGGCCTACAGGCTGTCGCAGAAAGTATTCTCAAGATCAGATGCCAACGAGCAGAACATGACCAAGAAGGAGATCTCCGACCTCATGGCCGAGCGGCGCAGGCTGAACCAGTTCTATAAAGAGCCGCTTAAGGATGTCCTCTCTTCGCTCAAAGCCTATATGGAGCAGAAGAACAAGATCCTGAGCCTTGGAGGAAATATCCTCGAGGATGAGTCTCTCCGTCGGAAAGCCAAGACTATCATGAACCACCTGAAGGATATGGATCTTCAGCAGGAGGAGATAAACCGGCTTTCGGAGATGTTTATCGAGACATCACATAAGATAGACCGCTATATCACAGAGCAGCAGCGGATAGAGAAGAGCCTTGGGGTGACAACTCCGGCAGAGCTCCGCACATTGGGCCGCAGCCTTGCCACCGCATCAAAGCGGCGTGCAATAGAGGAGAAGCTTGGGCTTCCGGCCGAGGATATCAAGGAGAAAATCCGTATTATCCAGCTGAACGAGAAGAAGCTCCGTGGAATAGAGACCGACTTCGAGAACTCCATTGACGAGATCCTGGCTATGTCCAGAGAGATAGAAGATGGCCTTGAGATGATGAAAAATGCAAAAAACAAGCTCATAAAATCAAACTTACGGCTTGTAGTAAGCATTGCAAAGAAATATACTAATAGAGGACTGCAGTTCTTCGATCTGGTTCAGGAAGGCAACATAGGTCTTATAAAGGCAGTTGAGAAGTTTGAGTACCGCAAGGGCTACAAGTTCTCCACCTATGCAACCTGGTGGATCAGGCAGGCTATAACCAGGTCTATCTCGGATCAGGCCCGGACTATCAGAGTACCGGTGCATATGATAGAGCAGATCAACAAGGTTGTCCGGGAGTCACGGCAGATGATGCAGCTTCTGGGACGGGAGCCGACCGATGAGGAGGTTGCAGAGCGGCTTGGCTGGGCTGTGAGCAGGGTCAAGGCTGTAAAGAATGTGGCTAGGGAGCCTATATCCCTGGAGACTCCGATCGGAGAGGAAGAGGATTCCCTTCTTGGAGACTTCATCGAGGACAAGGATGTGGAGAATCCTGCTACAAGCACCGAGTTCAAGCTTCTGCAGGAACATGTGCGGGAAGTGCTTGAGACTATCCCTCCGCGGGAGCAGGAAGTGCTCAAGATGAGATTTGGACTGGAGGGTGGATATCCTCTTACACTGGAAGAGGTAGGACTTTATTTCAATGTCACCCGTGAGCGTATCAGGCAGATCGAGGCCAAGGCGCTCAGAAGACTGCGGCATCCGAAGCGGAGTTGCAAACTGAAAGACTATACTGAGTAAGGAGTAGTTACATGGCTAAGAAAGTATCAGAAAAGAAAGAGATGACAGACAAACAGAAAAAAGTTAAAGCCATTCTGGAGAAGCTGCAGAATCTGCAGGGTCTGCTTGTTCAGCGCTATAAGATAGAGCAGGAGCTGGAGGAAATTCCAAAGGCTATCCTTAAAGATAAAGAAGTTCTTGTAAGACTCAAGAAGCAGCTTGAGGACGAGAGCGAAGTTCTGGAGAAGAGACAGGTCAAGGTCAAGGATCTCCGCTTCCAGCTGCATGATGCCGAGGACAAACGGCTGCATTACGAGAAGAATATGGAGGATGCCAAGACCCAGAAAGAGTATGAGGTCCTGGACAAGGCTATCAAGGAATCTATTCTCGAGGAGCAGCAGCTCAGGAAAGATCTTCTCAAGGAAGAGAAAGAGACTGCCGAGCAGAGCATGAGGGTTGAGAGCCATCAGAAGCTTATCGACGGCCAGGCAGAGGAGATAAGACAGAAAGAGGAGAAGATCCAGAGCATAAGCGATGCGAAGAAGCAGGAGCTGGGTGCTGTAAGAGCCAAGATTCAGGATGTTCTTGACAAGGAGAACAAAGAGGAGTCTGCAGTTATCGGCGAGGAGCTTCTGTTCAAGTTCGAGCGTATCATCAAGAGCCGCGGAAAAGGTATTGTATCTGTCGGTGTACTGGTGGATAAAGATAAGAAGGATAAAGAGGAAGAGACCGAAGATGGCAAGGGAAAGGAGAAGATCAAGGCATTTATCTGCTCCGAATGCCACATGGTGCTTCCAATACAGTTTGTGAACGATGTCCACCGCATGGATTCCATAATGTTCTGTCCATACTGCAGCAGAATCCTGTTCTTCGACGAGAAGATCAACGATCAGTACAGAAATGCAGATATCTCAGAGGGCGAATCCTTCGGCGTATTTGCTGATTCCGGTGATGATGACGACCTGAATTCAATTGATGATTTCGACGAGGGCAATGATGTGATCAATGCTGAAGGCGATGACGATGCTGTATTTGAGGATGATGATGCAGTATTCGACGACGAGACAGCAGAAGAAGAAAACGAGCTCTTGAATGAGGAAGCTGCTGAATTCGGCGAGAATCCTGAGGAATTCGACGAGAATGCCGAGGATGAGGACGAAGATGATGATATGTCAGATGATTCAGACGAGGACGAGGATGATGAGGATCCGGACTCTGACTTTGATGATGACGAAGATGACGACGACGAGGACGATGACGAGTAAGTAATTTCAGCAGGTCTTGTTACCGCCTGCGCTGCTGCAGTGCAGGAGGAAAGTCCGGGCTCCATAGAGCATGATGCCAGCTAACGGCTGGAAGCGCAGGTTTCTGCGCGATAGAAAGTGCCACAGAAAAGATACAGCCTGTCTTTCAGACAGGTGATGGTGAAAAGGCGGGGTAAGAGCCCACCGGGCATCTGGCAACAGATGCCGCATGGCAAACCTCATCAGGAGCAAAGCCAAAAAAGCAGAGAGCTGCTCGCTCTTATCTGCGGGTAGGCTGCTATAGGAATCTGGCGACAGATTTCATAGACAGATGGTAACACAAGACAGAACTCGGCTTATAGACCTGCTTTATTATTTTTTTGGAGCATAGGATTTGAAGAAAAAGATTTTTATTGCAGCTGCAATAGTGATCGGTCTTTTATTTTTCTTTATCGGTCTGCAGAACCGGACAGTTCATCTCCCTTTCTCTGACGAAGGTGTCTCTTATACAGAGATGTGGGATAAGAAGCAGTATTCAAAGATCATTGAATATGGCGATACTGTGCTTGAGAAAAATCCTATGGACAGAAATACCCTTATATTCACCGGGTATGCCTACTTCTATCAGGGAATCTCAATCCTGGATATGGATGAGCGCAACTCCTGCATGGAAAAAGCTGTGGTGCTGCTCAGACAGGCACTCCTTACCGAAGGGAAGGAGAATGCAGATGTCATGTATGTGCTGGGCAAGGCCTACTATCATCTGGGCTTCTATTACTGCGACCTGGCAATCAAATATCTTACCGAGGCATTGAACAGCGGGTGCGACAGCAAGGATATCTATGAGTATCTCGGACTTGCATATTCCAAGCTGGACATGTCGGATCATGCGGTGGAGAACTTCGAGAAATCCATGGAGATCAATCCATCAGACGTCCTTACCCTTACCCTGGCCCAGGAATATATAAAAGCAGACAATCTGGACAAAGCCGGATTCTATCTGGACAAGGCAAAGGATGACAATGCTGTGCTCAAGGAGAAGAGGCTTCTGCTCCAGGGACAGCGGTATCTCGGGCTTAAAGATTTTGACAAGGCTTTGGAGTGCTTATCCAAGGTGCTGGATCTTAATCCTGGCTCTGCCGATGCTTATTACTACACCGGCGAGGTTTATGAGGCCAAGGGGGAGATGCAGAAGGCTAAGGCCCAGTGGCGGAAAGCCTACAATCTGAACCCGGATCACCATAAATCCAAGCTCAAATTATTTAAATAAAACTAATCCATATTCCGCAGTTTAAGGGGTATTCCGGCAGCACGCACTATGTCTGCCATCTGGTGCAGCTCCTGGTCTGAGTATGTATCCTGTGTAAAGTTCGGATCCAGGGTGTGACCTGGCACATAGCCTGCCAGGACGTAACACTGGGCCCCAGAGAGCAGCTGGCAGATATTCTGGATATCTTTCCTGTCCACTATGCCTGGCGCGACTGTGGTGCGGAATTCGTGCTCTATGCCCGATTTTTTAATTATCTCGATCGAAGCTTTTATTTTCTCCTGCAACAGAGGATCCTGAACAGGGGAGAGCATAGGATACTTTTCCGGCACTGTCTTTATATCCATAGCTATAAAGTCTGGCCCAAGGCCAAGGATGCGGTCCGGGAATGTGCCGTTTGTATCTATCTTGACCAGGTATCCTAAACCCTTGATTGCTTTGACCAGCTCGCCCAGGTCGTCGTGCACAAGGGGCTCGCCGCCGGATATGCAGACACCCTGCAGAAGGCCTTGCCTCTTCTTAAGATATGCAAGTATCCCGTCTATATCCACAAGGTCATCGGCAGTGTTCATAACCAGCTCCGGGTTATGGCAGTAAGGGCAGCGTAAATCACATCCCGGCAGGAACAGGGCTGCTGCCACCTTGCCGGGATAGTTTATAAGAGTTGTCTTTATGAAGCCTGCGCTTTTGATCACGTCAGACAGCCTGAGCTACAGGAGCCTCCAGTTTAGCCTTGATCTCCTTCACGCTGTAGGCTCTGTAAAGCTCTTTTCCATCAGCGCCAAAGAAGATTACAGTAGGAACTGCGAATACATTGTATTCCCGTGCCTTCTCCAGGCCTTCTGCAGTGTCCACCACATATCCGGTGTGCTTGATCTCAAGCTTCTCCACATACTCTTTCACTGCCGGGCAGTTAGGGCATGTCTTCTTTGTGAAGTATATGAAGGATGCAGGAGCACCGGCTGCAGCTGGAGCAGGAGAAGCAGTCTCTGTCTCTTTCTTTGCTGTCTCTGCGAAATCTGGCTCAAAGCATACTCTCTGCTTGAACTCGGACTTCTTTCCCTTGTTCCAGTTCTTCACAGCTCTGTAGTATCCTACGATTCTTGTATATACTTCGGTCTCTCTTCCTTTTACGTTTGTCAGTTCTTCCTTGCATTCTGCAATCTCTCTGTCGATTGCTTCTACAGTTCTTCCTTTTGCCATTTTATATATCTCCTCTAAAATTATGCATTAACAGCCTGAAGTTCGGCCTTCTCTTTTTCCAATGCTGCAATCCTGCTCTTCAGCATATCCTCCTGCTCCTTCTTGCACTTGTCGCAGGTGAAGTGCTCGCCCTGCAGGTAGCCGTGAACCGGACATACCGAGAATGTCGGGGTGATTGTGAAGTATGGCAGCTTATAGTTGTACGCAATGGATTTAACCAGGTTCTTGCAGCTGTTCCAGTCGTCGATTGCCTCGCCGATGAAGCCGTGGAATACAGTACCGCCGGTGTAGAGCACCTGCAGTGCATCCTGATGGTCCAGCGCCTCGAAAATATCGGTTGTATAGTTTACAGGCAGCTGTGTGGAGTTGGTGTAGTACGGATCATCCTCGCCAGATGTGATGATGTCCGGATAGGTCTCCTTGTCGTGCTTTGCAAGCCGGTAGCTTGTGCTCTCTGCCGGTGTTGCCTCAAGGTTGAACAGATCTCCTGTCTTCTCCTGATACTCAGACAGCTTGTTCCGCATGAAGTTCAGGATCTCCACAGCAAACTCCTTGCCTTCTTTTGTTGTTATATCCTTGCCCATGAAGTTCAGGAGGCATTCGTTCATACCGCAGATACCGATGGTGGAGAAGTGGTTGTTCAGGTGATGCAGGTAGCGTCTTGTGTATGGGAAGAGTCCTGTGGTCATAAGGCGGTTGATTACCTTTCTCTTGATGACCAGTGACTGTGCCGCAAGATCCATAAGGTTTGCCAGACGGTTGAAGAACTCGGTCCTGTCTCCGGAGAGGTATCCGATTCTAGGCAGGTTGATTGTAACAACACCTATGGAACCGGTGAACTCATCGGAACCGAAGAGTCCGCCGCCGCGCTTTCTGAGCTCCCTCTTGTCAAGCTGGAGACGGCAGCACATGGAGCGTACATCGCCAGGGTTGAGGCTGCTGTTGATAAAGTTCTGGAAGTATGGTGTACCGTACTTTGCAGTCATCTCAAAGAGCAGCTTTGCATTAGGAGAATCCCAGTCGAAGCTCCGGGTGATGTTGTAGGTAGGGATAGGATACTGGAAGCCTCTTCCGTTGGCATCGCCGTCCAGCATAAGCTCGATGAAGCACTTGTTCACCATGTCCATCTCTTTCTGACAGTCGCCGTAGGTGAAGTCCATCTCCTTGCCGCCTACTACAGCAGGCTTGTCCTTAAGGTCGTCAGGGCATACCCAGTCCAGTGTGATGTTTGTGAACGGTGCCTGAGAACCCCATCTGGATGGTGTGTTCACGCCGAATACAAAGCTCTGGAGACCCTGCTTGACCTCTTTCTCGCTCAGGTTGTCAGCCTTTACAAATGGAGCGATGTAGGTGTCGAAGCTGGAGAGAGCCTGTGCGCCTGCCCATTCGTTCTGCATGATTCCAAGGAAGTTTACAATCTGCTGGATAAGGGTAAGAAGGTGCTTCGCAGGCTTTGATGTGATCTTATCCGGAACACCGCCCAGGCCTTCCTGGATCAGCTGCCGCAGAGACCATCCTGCGCAGTAGCCCGAGAACATTGAAAGGTCGTGGAGATGGAACTCTGCATTCTTGTGAGCATTTGCAATCTCCTCCGGATAGATGTTCTTGAGCCAGTAGTTGGCAGTGATGGTGCCGGAGTTATGGAGAATAAGTCCTCCCAGTGAGAAGTTGACATTTGCATTCTCATTTACTCTCCAGTCCGACTGTGACAGGTAGCCGTCCATAGTGGAATTTATGTTGAGGAGCATCTTCTGGCTGTCGCGCAGAGCCTCGTGCTGAGCTCTGTAGAGGATGTAAGCCTTTGCAATCTTAGGCACAGACTCCATCATAACCATCTCGACGATGTCCTGAATCTCTTCTACTGCAGGTGCAGAGTTCGGGTGGCGTCCTGCCATGAACTCTCTCAGTTTAACTTCTGTCTTCTCTGTAAGGCGCTCTGTAAGCTCCTTGTCCTCCATCCCTTGGACTGCTGCAACAGCCCGGCCGATGGCACTGGCAATCTTCCACCGGTCATATTTCTCGATGGATCCGTCACGCTTTACAATTCTTTTCACCACAAAAGGTGCGGCTGGTGTTTCCTCAGACTCAAGCTGCAGGAACTCTTTCCAGTCATTGCTATTCTCAAAAGCCATATTCCCTCCCTTGTCAGGCTTTCCCACTCAGCTTCTCTATCTCTTTTACGAACTCATCTACGCTGTTAAACTTTTTATATACAGAAGCAAAACGTATATACGCAACCTTGTCCAGCTGGAAAAGATGCTGTAAAACCAGCTCTCCCAGCTCCTCTGTCGAAATTCCGGTCGAGTTCTTGCTCCGGTAGTACACTTCGTCCTCGATGTCTCGGAGTGCAGTCTGAAGCTGTTCCTCGGTGACCGGCCTTTTCTCCAGGGACTTGCGTATTCCCCTCTCAATTTTAGCCATGTCAAAGAGCTCAATCCCCTTGTCCCGCTTGATCACGGTAAGGGGAGTCTCTTTTATATGCTCATAGGAGGTGAACCGGCCATGGCATGACAGGCATTCCCGCCGTCTTCTGATAGCAGAGCCATCCACATTCTGCTTGCTTTCAACCACTTTGTCGTCTATGCTTCCGCAGTAAGGGCACTTCATGTCAGCTCCTCTCCCATATTAATATCGGCAATTGACCACCATATATTTAGGGGTAAAAAGCGATTTTTTTCAAAATATCACATTATATCTTGAAGTGCAACCCTTTTTTTAACATTTATACATAATTTTTTATTATAGGTTATTTTAATATTATTTCCTCTGGTTAACATACCTATGGCTTCCTGGATTTCTTTCTCATCCCAGCAGGAGAGGAGACCCCAGCTTTTTGACCGGTAGAGTCCCTTCTGGATGTTCTCGGGAGAAAGATTACCTTTTAATATAGAAGAGATCTTCCGGGCTGTTATGTGCCGGCTGTTTCTGCGCACAAGATCAAGTATCTCAATAAGTCCCTCGGGTACGGCCACCTTTTTGTCGCATACATCGCAGCCGGTGCACAGCTGGCTCTCGTGCTCCAGGATGTGGAGGAGGGCCTTCCGGCGGCAGGTTTGGCCCGTGAATATGTCGTAGAGCTCCTTTCTGCGGCGAGCATCGGGGGAATCTGGGTCTGATTCGGGTGGCGGAATATATGGGACCAGTGCCAATGCATAAGCCTGCTTCCTGTCCCGGCCGCCCCGGCCCGACTCCTGCAGGTAGGCCTCGGCCGAGGAGGGGAGGTCTGCGTGTATCACGGTGCGTATGTTGCTCTTGTCCACCCCCATGCCGTAGGCGCAGGTGGCAACCAGCACCCCGCCCGCCGACACAAAGAACTTTTCTTCTATCTTTTTCTTCTCCTCCCTTGAGAGCCCTGCATGGTAGAACCAGACCTCTGTGTCAGGCATGTGCCGTTTAAGGCGGCGGGCTGTGATCTCAGTTCCCTCCCGGCTCGAGCAGAATACTATAAGGGGCTTCTCGGCCACCTGCACCGCCTTGAGCAGTGCCGCATCCTTGGAGAGGTAGGGGATAGCATCGTAGCGTATGTTGGGGCGGTCCGGGTCGGCCCTGATTATGTTGGGGTGTATGCCACCGAATATAATTTCTGCAAAGCGGTCTAGGATTTCTCTGGAGGCTGTGGCAGTGAATGCAGTGGTGACCTTGGGATTGAGTTCTTTTACTATCTTGCCCAGATCAAGGTAGGCGCTGCGGAAAGTGTCGCCCCACTGGCTCACTGTATGGGCCTCATCTATCACCACGTGGAATATTTTTCCCTGCTTGACCTGGTCCAGCACTCCGGGAGCCAGCAGAATCTCTGGGTTTGCAATTACTATCTTAACTTCGCCGTTCCTTATGCGTTCAAAGGCCTGGCTCCGCTCCTCCTTGGATAGGCCGCCTCTTAGAATCAGAGAAGGGATGCCGGCACTGTCCAGTCTCCGCTTCTGGTCTGCCATAAGGGAAAGGAGTGGAAAGATGATAAGGGTAATCCCTTCGGCAAGGAGGGCTGGCAGCATGAAGCACAGCGATTTGCCAGCGCCGGTGGGGAGTATCACTATCTGGGCGGGGTTGTTCTCGGCCGGGTCGGCGGCGCAGTCCAGCACATTGGATATGGCCAGCCGCTGGTAGGGGAACAGGTATGGTATACCGAAGTGT
>JAGCPA010000003.1 GCA_017642445.1 Spirochaetia bacterium | reverse complement strand
TTGACATCAGCTTCTCCTTGAAAAAATTATTAAATTATAAATATTTTTTGTCAATATACTATTATATAGTCTTGAAATACTCTTGATAAGGGAGCCTTTCTTCCGGTTTCGGAGAGCACATGAGGCGGTTCCGGGTTATCCTGCACCATTCAAGAGGATAGTCAGTGCCGAGAACTTCCTTGAGCAGGGCCATCATATTTGCCTTCTTGTTGCCTGCCTTTATGTCGAAGGCGAAGCTGGCACCATCCCGCTTTATGCCTACATAATCGGAGAGCTGGTTTTCTGTGATATATCTGTCCAGGCTGCTCTGGAACCTCTCAATATCATCCCCTGTATAGTCCAGGGTGTACTGGCTTCCGCTGTAGAGGCTCATGAGCGACTGGATCTTCTTTGCCTTGTAGGTTTCCTTTGAGACCACATAGGCATCTTTTACCTCAAGCCCCCAAGGCAAACTTTTGTTCATTTTTTGAACAAACTCGTCTGGAGTGCATGTTCCATGGATGTTGATAGAGGCGATTTCCCCTTCCGACACTATGCCCAGCGAGAGAGGATGGGCAAATTCGAGGCGCGGCTTGGGGTTGAACCCTTGGGAGAAGTCGATGAAGAAGCCGGCCCGCTGGATAGATTTCTCCATAATGCCCATAAGATCCAGATGGCCAAGGAATATCTGCTCCCCCTTTTTCGCAAATACAAAGTAAACACGGGAGATGCCCTCTGGAATAGGCTCCTGCGGCGGCAGAGGGGGGAACTCCACATTCTGGTCTATGTTCCGGACTGCTGTCCTGCTGCCGCAGATACCGCAGTTGTGGTCGCAGTCGGGGCTGCAGACCGAGGTGAATGTGTTTGTTCCAAGCTTGTTCCATTCGTTCTTGTAGAACGAGGAGGAGAGCCCCATGGATACCGAACCCCAAGGGAGAGGCTCCTCGGTGGTGCGCTGCCGGCAGATCTCGTTTTTAACATCCCAGTCGGCCTCGGCCAGCACCTGATGCCATACATCCAGCTTTGAGTATTCGTCCCATGCATCAAGCCTTGTGCCCAATTTGAAGGCCTTTATCAGCAGGTCGGCCGCCCGGCTGTCTCCCCGGGAGAAAATGCCTTCCAGGTAGGAGAGGAACGGGGAGTGGTAGCTGACTTTTATAGGATGGCCCCGGAGGGAGTCCTTTATATATATCAGCTTACGGGCGCTCTCCTCCTCGGTCAGCTGGGCTGCGTACTGGAACGGGGTGTGGGGCTTAGGTACAAAGGTGCCCACATTTATGTTCAGCTGTATCTTGGTCTGAGCATAAACCTGCAGAATGAAGTCTACGATTTCCTTTTCCTCGGAAGCCCCGCCGCCCGAGACAGGGAGCCCTATCATGAAGTAGAACTTGGCGACCCGCCAGCCCAGCTTCTTGGCCTCCCGGATTATCTCCACAATGCTCTCCATTGTGGCAACCTTGTTCATATCTGCCTGCCAGCCGGGCAGCGGCGTCTCCACCGCAAAGGTAAGACCGCTTTTACGCACCTCGTTGAGCTCCGACAGCAGGTTCAGCGAGAAGGTGCTGACCTTGAGTGACGGGAAGGCGAAGGAGACGCCGTAGGATGCATATTTTTGGTTCAGGTAGGTGATAAGCCGGGGCATTACCGAGTAGTCGCCCGAGGAGAGAGACAGAAGTGTGATTTCCCGGTAGCCGTAGGTATGCACCAGAGTATCTATCTCCTGCAATATAAGGGGAATATCCTTTTCCCGCTGGGGCCGGTAGTAGATGCCTGCATGGCAGAAGCGGCAGCCGTTTGGGCAGCCCCGCATTATCTCCACCACGCCGTTGTTCTGGATTGCCTTTATGGAAGGAACCGGCCCCCGGGCTGCCGGGTAGACCCGCTTTCCAAAGTCGCGCCAGATGGCGCGGTGCACCTTTTCCTTTTTATTGCGGGTCCAGATAAAGCTTTTGGATTCAAAAAGAGATAAGATCTCACTTCTCTTTCCACCCCGCTTTTTTATAGCTATCGCCTCTTCCAGAAGGGGCTCGTAGGCATCCTCGGCCTCGCCGATGAATATGGCGTCGAATATCTTTCCAAAGGGCTCCGGGTTGGTCACCCCAGGTCCTCCGGCAATCACTATCGGGTCATCCTCGCCCCTTTCATCTGCCTCCAGAGGAATGCCCCCCATATCTATGATGTTGAGCACATTGGTTCCGGTAAGCTCGTATCCGATGGTAAAGGCGATTATATCCAGTTTTTTAAGGGGGATGCCGGTCTCCAGCGTATAAAGGGGAATCTTAGCCTCCCTCAGCTTCTCCTCGAAGTCTGGCGCAGGGGCAAAGACCCGCTCGCAGTTCACCCCGTCAATTCCGTTGAAGATGTTGTAAAGAACCTTAAGGGCAGTGTTTGACATCCCTATCTCGTACAGATCGGGATAGGAGATCGCCATGTTCAGGGGACAGCCGTATTTGCGGAAAGAGCCGAACTCGCCGCCGGTGTAGCGTGCCGGTTTGTTTACCTGCAGGAGTATATTATCTAGATGGTTGTAATCAGAAATATTCAAATCTTAAATCCGTATCTTCTATAATAAATGTTGATCAGTATTCCTGCCGCCATCATCGAGGTCCATAGTGATGAGCCTCCGTAGGAGAGGAAGAGCAGAGGAATTCCGGTGATAGGCATAATGCCCATCGCCATACCAATGTTTATCACAAAATGGAAAAAAATCATAGCAATGATTCCGAAGCAGAGGTAGGAACCGAAGGAGTCCTTGGAGGAATTGGCTATGATGAAAGCCCTGATTATGATGATAAAGAAGCAGAGGAACACAACCATGCTGCCGAAGAAGCCGATCTCCTCTGCAATGATGGAGAAGATGAAGTCGTTGCTCTGCTGCGGAAGATAGTTGTAGTGGCTCTGTGTACCACGGAGGAAGCCCTTGCCGAAAAGGCCGCCCGACCCGATGGCAGTAAGGGACTGAAGAATGTTCCAGCCTGCTCCCTGAGGGTCTACGCTTGGATCCAGGAACACCACAAGCCGCATGATCTGGTAGGCCTTGAGAATCTTCTGGGCCAACATGGCCATGAAGAGGGAGGAGGAAAGGATGACAAAGCTGTAGCACATCCAGTAATAGATCCCTTTCTTGAATATAAACCAGCCTACTGCAGACAGGATTACGATAAGGAGGCATGCCCCCAGGACAGCCAGCATAAGAAGCTGGTTTGAGAAGACAGCGACAAAGAAAGTCTCCTGTTTAAGAACATAGCCCGACCACATTGGAATTATGGTGAACAGAGTCACCCCGATGCCGCAGGCCACCAGGAAGAACAGGTAGCGTATCTTAGTTCCTGCCATGAAAAGGATGACCAGGAAGATCGGGATATAGACCAAAGATGTTCCCAGGTCTGGCTGCGCCAGGATTAGGGCCATGGGCAGGAGCGGAATCACTGCGGCCCGGAGGAATACGGCAAGCGATCTGATATTCTCCCTGTTCTTTGTGCAGAAGGCAGAGAGTGCGATAATAGTTCCGAGCTTTGCAAACTCAGAAGGCTGTATGCCGACGCCGGGGAGCCCAAGCCAGGAGCGGGCGCCGTTGACCTTATTGCCCACAAGGAGTGTTATTAACAGCATAATAATGCATACGCCGTAGATGTAGTAGGCAAAATCGTAGAGATATTTGTAATCGACATAGATGATGAGCGCCATTATGGCAAGGCCGGTGACAACCCAGATTATCTGCTTTATGAACTCGACAGAGGTGTTGATTCCCTCTGAGTTGAGGCCGCTGGAATAGATGAAGCAGACGCTTATGACAGAAAGGCAGAGGACAGCCAGGATAATGATGAAATCAAAGGTCAGGTAGGATTTTCTATTCACTTCTCCTCCTGATTATATCGGTGCCGTTGTTCAGGTACCAGATATCAAGGGTCTTGACCACTTCCTCGTAGCTCTGGTTGGCAAAGATTCCCTGATAGATGGCGTTGCTGGCCTTCGGAGCCCACCATTCCCATTCGTTGGAGGCCTCTATCATGACCACCACAACAACCTGATCCTCGGGATTCTCGGCCTGGTATGGGCCGTAGGAGGCAAACCAGCTGGTCCACCGGTCGGTGAAACCGACCTCGCCGGTTCCGGTCTTTCCTGCCACAGAGACCACCTTGTTGTTGAAGAGCCTGCGTATTGAGCCTTCGGAGACCACGCGGCGCATAGCTTTCTTAAGCTCTTTGAATGTCTGGCTGCTTATATCGGCCTTGTGGAGGATCCGGGGAGCCCTCTTCTCCACCACCTCGCCGGTCACAACATCCCGCACCTCCTTGAGAAGATGGGGGACATAGATAGTTCCCTCGTTCACGATCATGGCAATAAGGTCTGCGATCTGCAGCGTGGTGACCTGGGTGAAGCCCTGTCCGATAGACATATTGTAGGTGTCACCGCCGACCCACATCTCGTTGGTTCTCTCAAGCTTCCACTCCGGGTTCGGAACCAGCCCCGCAACCTCGCCCGGCAGGTCGACACCTGTCTTCTCCCCGAGCCCCATCATCCTTGAGTACTGCTCTATCTTCCTGGGGCCAAGATAGTTGCCTCCGATTTCCCAGAAGTAGACGTCGCACGATTCCATGAGGGCATCTGAAAGGTTCAACGGGCCATGACCTGTCTTTAAGTGGCAGTTGAAGGTGCGGTCTCCCAGCACAAGCTTGCCGGTGCAGTCTATCTTCTGTGTCGGAGGGAAAGCCCTCTCCTCCAGGGTCGCTGTCATCATGATGGTTTTGAATACCGAGGCAGGGGCGTTGGCCGACTGTATGCTCCGGTTGAGGAAAGGGTGGTTCCTGTTTTCCAGCAATGTGCTGTAATAGCTTGCGCTGTCCGGGGCATAGAACCGGTTTGTGTCGTAGGAGGGGTAAGAGACCATTGCTAAAATTTCGCCGGTGGCCGGCTTGAGCACCACAACAGAGCCCATCCGCTCTCCCAAGGCTTTCTCGCAGAGCTCCTGGATCCGCCGGTCTATGGTAAGGACAATGTTTTTGCCTGGCACAGGAGCCCTGATATACCGCTCCTCCTGGACGTTCCGCCCCTTGGCATCCACTGTTATGGATTTAAGCCCCGGAGTTCCCTTCAGGGTCAGGTCATATTCCTTCTCTATGCCGTTCTTTCCAATAATGCTGTTGGCATCGTAGCCTTTGTTATAAAGGAGGTGCAGCTCCTCGGTGTTGATGTTTCCCACATACCCGATAACATGGGAGAGGGATGGGGTGTGGTTGTAATGGCGCACCGGCTTGCTGCTCCAGGAGATGCCGGGAAAATCCTCTATGTTTGATGCTATCTGGACTATCTGTCCATAGGAGACATTGTCTTTGAGCTCAATAGTCTGGAACACGTCGGCCTGCGGGATTTTCTTCATAAGAGCCTGGGGTTCTGTCCCAAGTATCGCAGCCAGGTTCGAGATTATCTGCGGCAGCTTCTGCCTGTCTGTCTCGGCCGGGACTATGGAGACTGCGAAAGAATCCACATTTGATGCAAGAGGAGCATCGTAGTTCCGGTCGTAGATCTCTCCGCGGAGCGCAGGCACCTCAGAGGTTCTCCGGGCAACAGCCCAGGCCCTGTTCTGGTACTCCATCCACCGGGTTACCTGCATGGAGAAGAGGTATAGGGTAAAGATTACAAACACAGAGCAGACAACAAGGATAAGGAAGAACATCCTCTCCTTTTTTATGCTTTGATTCTCAAAGGGGTTTTTGCTCACTTTCCGCCCCAGATATCGTTTGGAATCAGGTGAGTCTTTTTAAGAATCAGATAGATGAGCGGGGCAAACAGGGAGTTGAGCACTATCTCCATAAGGAAGCTGCTGCTGAATACAGCCGGGAAGTAACCCTCCGGGAAGAAGATGTATGCTGTTACCGCTGCCAGCGCCCCTTTGACCAGTGTGACAAAGAAGATGAAAAGGATTGGGAAGATGACTGGGTCGAAAAGCATCTTGTTCTTGATAGTCCCGGCAAGGAATCCGATGATTGTCTTTATAAGTGCGTTGAACCCGGGGAATGATGCTGTCATGAAATCCTCGGCCAGCCCGTTGAAGAAGCCCAGGATCTGCCCCTCCTGCATGCCGCGGCGGGCAGCGCAGAATGCTACCACTATCAGGGCAAAGTCGGGAATCACCACGTTGGGGATAATGGCGTAGAACAGGGTGCTCTGGAGAATCACCAGTATAAAGACCAGAAGAAGGGAAATGAAGAAAGATTCTTTAGTTTTCATTCTTTCCCTCCCCCGCAAGCACAAACACATATTCAAGCCGGAAGAAATCGACAAAAGGCTCGATCTCAAGCCGCAGCGATGTCTCGTATTCCTTTCCGCTTATGCTTTTTACTTTTCCGATATAGATATTCTCGGGATAGCTGCCGTTGAAGCCGGATGTTACAACCAGGTCTCCGCAGCCGATCCGGCTGGAGGCCTCCCTGCTCACAAAGTCCATGACAAGGCCGTTCACCAGTCCTCTGTATCTGAATTTCTGCAGGACTGCCGGGACATATAGGGTACTGTCTGTTATTGGTTTGACGACAGAAGAAAGCGCTCCTACCTCAACCACCTTTCCCACAAGGCTCTGGTAGCCGTCCACATAGGCGATCACCGGCATGTCCTTCTTGATCCCTTTGTTGCTTCCCTGGTTTATTATGAAGCTCTTGAAAAAGTTGTTGGTCTCGCCGCCGATAACCATGGCCGGAATCTTTGTCTCAGCCCCCTCTTCCTGGAATCCCAGCTGCTCCCTGAGCATGGAGTTCTCCTGCTCAAGATGCTCGTAATCCTGCTTCATCTGCTGGTATTCGGCATATTCCTTCAGAAGGGTGTCGTACTCTTTTTTCAGGTTGCGGAGCTCCGAGATGGAGCCTGCTGTCTGCGAGAAGAACTTTCCGGTGTTGACTATTCCCCGCTGGATCAGAGAGAAGAGATCGAGCCCCACCTGCTTGGGCTTGAAAGAGATGTCGGAGAATGCGGTATAGACCAGCATCCCGATGCTCAATGCCACAAGGATAAAGAGTGTGAAAAAATCTTTTTTATGTTTCTGGAACGATAGCCCTTTGAACATCAGGTGTCATCAGTCACCGAAAGAATTCTTGCTGCTCTTTCTGTAGATGTTGCCCCTCATGTGGTCGTAGTATTTTCCTGCTCCCTTGGCAACGCACAGAAGCGGTTCCTCGGCGATGAATACAGGCACGCCCACTTCCTTGGAGATAAGAGTGTCCAGACCCTGCAGCAGCGCACCGCCACCGGTGAGGACAATGCCCCGCTCTATGATGTCGGCGCTGAGCTCCGGAGGAGTCTCGGCCAGAGTGTTCTTTATGGTTACGATGATAGAGTGCACAGGATCTTTCAGAGCCTCTCTCACCTCAAGGTTGTCAATCTCGATTCTCCGTGGAAGTCCGGTGATTGCATCGGTGCCTCCGATCTCCATCTTCTCTATTTTTCCTTCGGTGTTAGAGGAGTCGTAGGCGCTGCCGATCTTGATTTTGATTCGCTCTGCAGCCTGAAGTCCGATGATCATGTTGTGCACTGTGCGGATATGCTTTGCGATAGCCTCATCAAACTCGTCTCCGCCGACACGGATAGCCTTGGTCACTACAATACCGCTCATGGAGATGACAGAAACCTCGCTTGTTCCGCCGCCGATGTCGCAGATCATGTTGCCGGCAGGCTCCTGGATAGGGATGTCGGCTCCGATTGCTGCGGCCAGGGATTCCTCGATAACCTTCACATCCCGGGCACCAGCCTTGTATGCGCACTCCTCTACAGCGCGGCGCTCAACTTCTGTTATGCAGCTCGGGATTCCGATCACCATTCTCGGCTTTACCAGCCATCTGCGCGGAAGACCCATTGCTATGAAATGTCTGATCATCTTCTCGGTGGTCTCGATGTCGGCGATAACACCATCGCGGAGCGGCCTGATAGCCACGATGTCGGTAGGGGTCCTGAGGAGCATGTTCTTAGCCTCTTTTCCTACAGAGATGACCCGTTTTGTATTCTTTTCTATGGCGACTACAGAAGGCTCGTTTATGACAAGCCCCTTTCCCTTTATATATACCAGGGTGTTGCAGGTACCCAGGTCCATTCCGATATCAGTTGAAAACATATTTCCGAACATATTCCTCTCCGTAAATATTTATTAAGTAATTATAAAATCAAAATTATCTACTTGACAAGTGGTTTTTCTATATATACCATTTTATAAGAATAAAATTTATTAGGGGGAAATCCGTGGGTTTCGTTAAAGATTTCAAAGCATTTATTTCCAGAGGAAATGTTGTTGATATGGCTGTCGGCGTTGTAGTCGGCGGTGCATTTGGAAAGATTGTCTCCTCTCTTGTTGCTGATATCATCACACCTCTTATCAGCTGTGCCACAAAGGGAGCCAACCTTAAGGAGATCTACTACTGCATCAATCCTAACGCAGTGGCAGGCCAGACTTTTGATTATGCGGCATACCCGACTGTTGCAGCTGCACACGAGGCAGGATATGCAACAATGAACTATGGTCTTTTCATCCAGAACATCATCGACTTTGTCATCATCGCATTCTGTATCTTCTGTGTTATCCGCACTATCGCAAAGGCTAAGGAGAAGGCAGAAGCCAAGGCAAAGGCAGAGGCTGAGGCAAAAGCAGCTGCAGAAGCAGCAGCAAAGGCTGCAGAGCCACCAGCAGAGACTGTCGAGGACATCCTTAAGGACATCCGCGCAGCACTGAAAAAGTAAGCATAATTTAAAAGGTCAGATTTAAAGGGTCATGCCGTCGGGGTGTGACCCTTTATTTTTTTTAATTTTTTTCAAAAAAAGGGTTGCGCCCAGCCTCTCTTTGGTATATGGTTAGGTCTACAACAACTGGATAGTTGTATAACGTTAAGTAATGGGAGAAAGTCGATGCTTGAGGCAAAGGGCACCAATCAGTATTACATTACCAGACAGGAAACCACAGAATCCAACGCCCGGAGCTATCCTAGAAAGTTCCCGATTGCGATAGCAAAAGCAAAAGGCTCATGGGTGGAAGATGTTGAGGGAAACAAATATCTGGATTTCTTGTGCGGAGCAGGAACTCTCGCACTGGGTCACAACGACCCCGAAGTAAATCAGGCGCTGGTGGAGATGATCAATTCAGATGCACCGCTGCACACCCTTGATTTAATCACCCCTGTAAAAGCAGAATTTGTAAACACAGTATTGTCGCTGCTGCCGAAAGAACTGCAGGATGCAAAGATTCAGTTCTGCAGCCCATCTGGAACAGATGCAACTGATGCGGCGCTCAAACTGTGCAAGACTGCCACCGGCCGGTCCACTGTGATCGCATTCCAGGGCGGCTACCACGGCATGGGCCACGGCGCCCTCGCCTGCACCGGAAACCTGGGTGCAAAGAACAAGGTTGCAAACCTTATGCCGGGAGTGCAGTTCTTTCCATATCCATACTCTTACCGCTGTCCGTTCGGGCTTGGCGGCGAGGCTGGCATCGATGCTGCCTGCAACTACTTTGAGCGGGTGCTCAAGGATCCCGAGAGCGGTATAACCAAGCCGGCAGCTGTTATTCTGGAGCCTATCCAGGGCGAGGGCGGTGTTATCCCGGCCCCTGTAAAGTTCCTCCAGACTGTCCGCCGCGTGACCAAAGAGCTGGATATCCCTATGATTGTGGACGAGATCCAATGCGGAATCGGCCGGTCTGGAAAGCTGTTCGCATTTGAGTATGCTGACATTGTGCCGGACGTGATCCTCACCTCCAAGGCGCTGGGCGGATCTCTGCCTCTTTCTATAGTAATCTACAACAGGAAACTGGATGCCTGGGGGCCGGGTGCCCATGCCGGAACATTCCGGGGCAACCAGCTGGCTATGAAGGCCGGCACCATCCTGCTCAAGCGGGTCTCCAAACCGGAGTTCCTGGCCGACGTGGTGCGGAAAGGAAAGATTCTGGAGGAGAAGCTCCGTGCTCTTAAGGAGAAGGTCTCCATTATCGGCGATATCCGGGCAAAAGGTCTTATGATCGGAACCGAGTTCATCGACCCGACTGCAAAGCCAGACAGTCTGGGCTCATATCCTCCTGGCGGAGAGATTGCTGTCAAGGTCCAGAGAAAGTGCTTCGAGAACAAGCTTATCTTGGAGCGCGGCGGCCGCGAAGGTGCTGTCACCCGCTGTCTGTGCGCCCTGACTGTAAGCGACGCCGAGATTGAACAGGCTGCAGCTATCTTTGAGAAAGCAGTTTTGGAAGTGGATGCCGATGTCAAACGATAATATTCTGCTCACCCATATTCCTGAATCAAAGGAAAAATATCTAACTATGATGTCAGAGACAGTGAAAGCTGTTTCTGATGTCTTTACAGATGACAGTGCATACTCAGGCACCACCCCATGGGATCTCCACGAGGTAGTGCATCAGGACTCAATCCTGCCCGAGGAGGGGCTTGGCTGGGAAGAGACTCTGAGCAAGATCAAGGAACAGATTCTTCCATACCTGCTCAGGACTTCATCATCAGACTATATGGCACACCTGCATGGTCCGTCTCTGCTTGAGACCCTGGCTGGCGAAGTGATCATATCAGCATTCAACCAGTCCATGGACTCCTGGGACCAGTCTCCGGTGGCCACCGAGGTTGAGCTTGAGGTTATCCGCCACCTGTGCCGCCTCTACGGCTACAACAAGAGCGCAGACGGAGTATTCACATCGGGCGGCTCCCAGTCCAACCAGACAGCTATAACACTGGCCCGGGACTGGTTCTGCAACCGCATCCTCAAGCATGATGTGCAGAAGAAAGGTCTTCCTGACAACTTCAAGAAGCTTAGGATGTATGTCTCCGAGATCTCGCACTTCTCCATGGAGCAGAGTGCCCACCTGCTGGGTCTTGGCTACGAGTCTGTAGTACATGTTCCTGTGGACAGCAAGAAGCGGATGGACATTGCCGCACTCCGCCAGCTGATAAAAGATGACAAGGAGAAGGGAAACATTCCTTTCCTTATCGCAGCTACAGCCGGAACCACCGACTACGGCAGCATCGATCCTATCAAGGAGCTGGTAAAGATCGGTATTGCGGACAACATGTGGATCCACGCTGACGCAGCATACGGAAGCGGTGTTGTAATGTCTGACAAGTACAGGGAGAGGATCAAGGATCTTTCCCTCTGCGACTCGATAACTGTGGACTTCCACAAGATGTTCCTCATGCCTATAAGCTGCAGTGTGGTACTGCTCAAGAAAGGAAGCGACTTTGATGTCCTCACCTTCCACGCCAACTATCTGAACCGGATAGAGGACGAGGCAGACGGCTACACCAACCTGGTGAACAAATCTCTCCAGACTACACGGCGCTTCGACGCCCTCAAGGTTTGGCTCTCCTTCCAGATGCGCGGCCAGGACGGCTGGAACAAGCTTATCAACACAAGCATGGAGAATGCACAGTACCTCTACAGCCTGCTGGTGAACGACAAGAGCTTCCAGGTTGTGACCGAGCCGGAGATAAGCTCTGTAGTTTTCCGCTATGTGGGAGAAGATCCTGAGAGGGCAGACGAGATCAACCGGAGAGTGCGCCGCCTCTTGATGCACAAGCATGGAGTTGTGATCGGACAGACCACAGACGAGGACAATATTTATCTTAAGTTCACGCTGCTCAATCCGCTTATCACACACAAGAAGCTGGACGACCTGGTTACATTGATAAAATTCCTTGCAGAGAATCTGCCGGAATCGGACGAAGAGTAAAAATTTAGAAGAGTAAAATTAAAAGGGAGCTTTCAGCTGTTTGAGAGCTCCCTTGCTTTTTCTGTAAGCTCTTTTTCCATAAGCTCTGGATTGTTCTGGTTCTGGGCAATAATTTTCACAAAGACGCTTCCTGCCACCACAGCCTCGACCGCTGAGGCGAGGGAACGGGCCTGCTCTCCGTTATAGATTCCAAAGCCTCCATATACCTTGCTGCCCCCCGATTTCACTTTCTCAAGGAAGGAGAGGGTGCTGCCGCTTATAGCTGTCTGTCTGCCTGTTATTCCAGTACGGAGAGCTGCATATATGTATGGGAAGCCTGCGTTTGCCAGTTTATCAAGCCGCTTTTCGGCCATGCTTGGGGCTGCCACAGGAATATTGACCATACCGTTCTTCCTGCAGTTTTCTGTAAGCCCTTCGTCGTGGTCAAATGGCAGGTCGGGGATAATCATGCCGTTGACTCCTGCCGCCGCAGCTTTTTTACAGAAGTTGGCGACTCCCGGTGTATAGATAAGGGAGCCGTAGCTCATAAGATAGATTGTGACATGGGGGAATTCTTTCCTGATCTTTGAGATAAAGGCAAGGCCGTCTGCAACCTTATAGCCCCTGGCCAGCACCTGGGTGCAGGCTGTCTGTATCAGCGGACCGTCTGCGCTGGGGTCGCTGAAAGGAAGCTGTATCTCAAGTATGCTGGTTCCTCCGCTCACCAGGGCCTGTGCAGCCCGGAAAGCAAGATCATCGGTGGGGTAGCCGGCCACCAGGTGGCTCATAAGTTTAATTTTCTCTGTCATTTCAAGCAGCCTCCTAGTACAGTGGTTTCATGGATGTCTTTGTTGCTGTCAAGCCGCTCTATCTCGGAGCGGAGGAACTGACCCCATGCTTCCGGCCGGAATACCGGACTGGTTATGAAGACATCCTTGTCGCCGCGTCCGCTCATGTTGATTATTATTGCCTTACCGGAGGGAACCTCTTTTGCCAGTTTCATGGCGGCGGCCCCTGCATGTGCACTTTCAAGGGCAAAGAGTATCCCCTCGTTCTTTGCAAAGAAGCTTACTGCCTCAAGCGCCTCCCGGTCCAGGATTGAGGTGAACTCAATCCTCCCTGCCCTGCCCAGGGCAGCCAGCTGCGGGCCGATTCCACAGTAATCGAGTCCCGCGCTGATGGACCGGGTGGGAAGGGCCTGTCCATCCTCGTCCAGGAGGAACCTGCTTTTATAGCCCTGCAGTATGCCGTCCCGGGCTGCTGTTCCGCACATGCGGCTTGCGTTTTCCCCTTTGCCGGGACCTATGCCTCCGGCCTCAGCGCCGACAAGGCGTATCTCTTTTTTTTCAAGGAAGGGGCTGAAGAACCCTATGGAATTTGAGCCGCCGCCAACACAGGCAACCATGGCGCCGATTTCTATATTGCGTTCTGCGCACTGCTTTTCCACCTCTTTTCCTATGACAGCCTGGAATTCCCGCACCATATCAGGGAAGGGGGCCGGCCCAAGGGCGCTGCCCAGCACATAGTGCGTATCCTCGAAATTGGCGGCCCAGTCCCGCATTGCCTCGTTCACTGCATCCTTAAGGGTTCTGCTGCCTGAAGTGACAGGCTGCACCTTTGCGCCATAGAGCTCCATGGCTGCCACATTTGGCTGCTGCCGGCGCACATCAATCTCTCCCATGTATACAGTGCAGGAGAGTCCCAGCTTGGCACATGCGGCGGCAGTGGCAAGGCCGTGCTGGCCTGCCCCTGTCTCGGCAATTATTCTGGTCTTGCCCATCTTTTTTGCCAGAAGACACTGTCCGATTGCGTTGTTGATCTTATGTGCCCCGGTGTTGGCAAGCCCTTCGAGCTTTATATAAATCGGGGCTCCTCCCAGAAGTTCTGTTGCCCTGGGGGCAAAGCAGAGAGGGGTCTCCCGCCCTATGTAGTCACGCTGGATAACATGAAGCTCTTCCAGGAAAGCAGCATCCTTCATGTAAAAATCAAAAGAGGCCTGGAGCTCGTCTAGGGGCCGCCTCAGAACCTCTGTCACATATTTTCCGCCATATTGTCCAAAGAATCCATCCGAAGATGCTGTCATCTTTCCCTCCATTTCCGTATCTGCCCAAAGAAAGCCCTGACCTTTTCCGGATCCTTTATTCCCGGTGCTTTCTCGATGCCGCTGTTCACATCTATAAGCTCAGGCTCAAGCTGCTCCATGATCCCATAGATGTTGTCAGGGGTGATGCCGCCTGCAAGCCACAGCTTTGTCTTTTTCTTCACCATCTTGCAAAGATCTGTGTCTATTGTCTTTCCTGTGCCGCCGATAAGCCCCGCTTTCTTTGCATCTATGAGGATCCTAGGCTCCCCTTGGTCAAGCAGTGTCTCTACAGATAATATATCATCTGGAGCATCTATGTTGACCACAGAAAGACGCGGCAGGTTCCACAGCTGGAAAAACAGGTCGGTGGCCTGGCTTCCGTGGAGCTGGATGAAATCAAGCTGACCCTGTGCCACAAGTTTCATGACTGTCTGGGCCTCAAGACTGTTGCATTCTGTTATTATTCCTACCAGCTTGGGTTTGTTGGCATGATAAAGCTCGTTCAGAACAGTGTTTACGGTTGGTATTATCTTCGGATTCACGTTCCTTGGGCTGGTTGTGGAGAAGATGAATCCTAGGAAATCTGCTCCAAGCTCTGCGGCAAGGGCTGCATCATGAAGGGATGTAAGACCGCATACTTTGACCAGCGGCAGCTTGCCGGAATGTATTCTTTTTGCCAGGGAGAGCCATTTTTCTGAATTGGCCCGGGGTTTTCCCTCCATGAATGCCCTGACAAACTCGGATGCCTGCTCTGGATTCCGGGCAGCAGCCTCTCCAAGAAGAAGGCCGGAGAAACCCATTTCTCCGACAAAGGCCGCAGCTTTGGGACTCCGGATACCGCTCTCGAACAGAACCTTCATCTCCTGACCGGCTATCTCCCTTATCTTATCAAGCATCCCTGCGGGGGCAAGGAGATCTATGCTGAAATCTTTAAGATCCCTGGAGTTTACACCGCATACAATGTTATCAAGTCCTATAGTGTCGAAAATCACCTTAAGCTTCCGCAGGTCATCATCCTGTCTCAGCTCAAGAAGCACAGCTATGCCCAATTCCCGGCACCGTTCTATCATTCTGACAGCCAGGCTGTCATCCAGAATCCGGGCTATAAGCAGCACTGCATCGGCCCCGGCCCGGTAGGAGACATCTATCTCCTCTGGAAAAATAAGAAAATCCTTCCTGAGGACAGCAGGGGCTTTTTGTCCGGTCTCTGCAGAAAACAAGTCTGCCGCATCACAGGCAGCCATAAGATCTCCCAGGCATCCCTTGAAGTAATTCTTTTCGGTAAGTACAGAGATTGCGGCAGCCCCTGCCTTTGCATATGCCTCTGCAGTACCTGGCACATTCAGGTCTAAGGCAATGTCACCTTTGCTGGGGGAGGCTTTTTTTATCTCCAGCAGCACCCCTTTGTCTGGAAGGAATGGGGTTACGGGGCGTCGGCGCTCCTTTGGGATGGAGGCCTCCATCTCCGGCCCCGTCCGGCTCAGTTCTTTTTTGCGTTTTTCAATTATGCTGTCTAAGATATCTGCTGTCATAAAAGCTCCTGTCACAGGTTGTTGGAGACCTTCTTCACTTCTTCAAGCTTAGCCAGGGCCTTTCCGCTCTGGATAGCCTCTTTTGCCTGCTTATAGCCTTCTTTTATGCTCTCAACCTTTCGGGAAACATAAAGGACAGAACCGGCATTGAGACATATTGCCTCCAGGATTCCCTTGCGGCCATTGCCTTTGAGAACCTCCATGCCAAGCTGTGCATTGTCTCTTCCGGTACCGCCGGAAAGCTCCTCCACAGGAATCTCGGGAATGCCGTAATCAGCTGGATTTATGGTATATTCACGCTCTGTTCCATTCTCGTCTATCTCGTATACATAGGTCAGTGCACAAGGGGAAATCTCATCAAAACCATCCTGGCTGGTGACTACCATGACACGCTTTGCTCCCAATGACTTTGAGGCTTTAGCCACAGGAACCAGCAGCTCTTTGCCATAGACTCCGAGAAGCTGGTATGCTGCCCCGGCTGGGTTTGAGAGGGGGCCGAGGACATTCATGATTGTCTTTATTCCTAAAGTTTTTCTTACCGGGCCCGCAAACCGCATTGCGCTGTGGTAGATAGGAGCCATGAGGAATGCAAAATCTGTCCGTTTCACCAGCTCGGCTGTTTTTTCAGGTGTGTTGTCAATCTTGACTCCGATAGCCTCGTAGAAATCCGCAGAGCCAGACTTGCTGGAGACTGCCCTGTTTCCATGCTTTGCCATAGGCTGTCCGCAGCTTGCCGCCACAATTGCAGAAAGAGAAGATATGTTGAAGCTTCCTTTGCCGTCACCGCCGGTACCCACAATCTCTGCCACCTTGTTTCCATCCACCGCAAGAGGGGTCTTCTTGTGGCAGAGCACAGATGCACAGCCTGCAAGCTCGGAGGCCACCGGTCCTTTTGCCGCAAGGGCGGTAAGGATGGCGGCGGTGATTCTTTCGTCCAGGATGCCGTCGGTAAGGTTTTCCATGAACAGGGCTGCCTGCTCCTGGGTCAGGTCCTTGCCCGCGAGAATCTGGTTCAGATAGTCTGCTGCGGCGAAGGCGTTTGACCGGTAGTTGAGGAATGCCTTGAAGACATCATCTCCCTGCGGGGAGGCTATGGATTCGGGATGGAACTGAATCCCCTCGATGAACAGAGACTTGTGGCGTATGCCCATGATGTCGCCATCCTTTGACCGGGCAGTAATCTCGAAATCTTCGGAAAGGGAGGCCTCTTCAATTACCAGCGAGTGGTATCTGGTGAAATCACCCTTCTTGCCTGTGATGCGGAAAAGGCCTCTTCCATCCAGGCTCATCTCCTCAACGACACCATGGCAGATCCGTTTTGCCTGGACAATGTTTGCCCCGAAGGCAGCGCCTATGGCCTGGTGTCCAAGGCATATTCCTAAGATCGGCAGCTTTCCGGCAAAATGCCGTACTGCGGCTACGCATATTCCTGCGTCGGCAGGGGTTCCCGGACCTGGACCGAGCACAAGGCGGGAGGGGCTCAGCGCCTCTATCTCCTGGATTGTGATCTCCTTTGAGCGGACAACTTTGACATCCTCGTTTCCAATCCGCTCCAGAGCGTGGACTATGTTATATGTAAAGGAATCGTAATTATCGATGACCAGAATCATTTTTTTCCTCCTTCAATTATATCTTTGAGAGCACCCAGCTTCTCGTTGGTCTCTTCCCATTCCCTCTCTGGAGTGCTGTCGTATACAATGCCGCCGCCTGCCTGCAGCGTCCAGGTGGAATCCTGCTTCAGGGCACAGCGTATTCCGATGCAGAAATCAAGGTCGCCTGATGGCTGCAGGTATCCGATGGCTCCTGCGTAGAAGCGGCGCTTTACCTTTTCCAGCCGGCTCAGAATCTCGATGGCGCTGATTTTAGGTGCGCCGCTTACTGTTCCGGCAGGGAATGCTGCCCGGAGCACCTGGATCGGTTTTATTCCTGCTTTAACAACGCCCTGTACATCGCTTACCAGATGAATGACATGGCTGAAAAGCTCACAGTCCATATATCGGGTAACCTGGACACTGCCTGGTCTGCATACTCTGCCTAGGTCGTTTCTGGCCAGGTCCACCAGCATAAGATGCTCGCTTTTTTCCTTAGGATCGTGGAGCAGCTCTCTTTTAAGCTGCTCATCCTCTTCCCTTGTCTTGCCGCGGCGGCGGGTTCCTGCAATAGGCCGTATTGCCGCAAGGCCGTCCCGGACACGCACCAGGCTTTCCGGAGAGCTTCCCAGGAGCTGCCGGTCGCCGAAATCGATGAAGAACAGATACGGAGAAGGGTTGAGCGAACGGAGCCTGCGGTAGACATCCAGGGCAGATATGCTGCACTCAAGCTGCAGCCTTCGGCTTGGAACTGCCTGGAAGATATCCCCGGCTATAATGTGTTTCTTCAGCTCCACAACCTTTTCCTTATACTCTTTTTCTGACTGCTCAAGGTCGGTGATCACCTTGCATGGAGATCCCTCCTCGGGCGGTGCCAGGTAGCTGAAATCAAGGTCTTCAAGCCTGTGCTTCAGGGCGTTGACAGTTTTCTGCAGATCTATCTGATGTTCCATATAATTGAGGGCAAAGATATGCAGCATCTCTGTAAAATGGTCAAAGACAATATAAATGTGTCCCACGATGAATTCGCTCTCCGGTATCTTGAGCTCATCCTTCTGGGGCGCAAGGGTGATGGTGTCGCATTTTGTGCAGAATTCATAGCCAAGATATCCAATACCGCTGGCAGGAACAGGGGTGTCCTTCACTGCAATCTCGTTCTCTTCTGCCACAGATACAAGGGCATCCAGAATATCGGTTTTTCCTTCTCCTGTGTAAGGGACTCTCCTTCCATCTATGATATAGGCGACCCCCTCGTCATCCTGAAGTATCCTGAAAGCCTCCTCGGCCATCAGTATTGAGTAACGCTCTTTGCCCCGGTTGAAACGGGCGCTTTCCAAAATAGCCCTGGCTCCTATCTTTCTGGCCAGGGAAAAAGGTGTATATCTGTCGCTTGGCACCGAAAGATATATGCTGTCTGTCCTTTTCTGCATAAAAAACTCCTTTACACGGCGTTTCTATAAATAGTAACGCTTCTACAAATAGAAACATACCCTTGATTTTTGTTTCTGTCAATAGAAACGAAAAAAATTTAAAAGATTTTTCAAATTTTCTTCTTCGTGATATAATCTCTGTATGGCAAAGAGCAGAGAAGATAAAGTCAAGTCGTTACGGCTTTTAGAGATTGACAGGATAATCCGGGAGGGGGGATACCCAAACGCCCCCCAGCTGGAGAAGCAGTTTGAAGTTTCCAGAAGCACGATCATGCGGGATCTGGAGTTTCTGCGTGACCGTTACAACGCCCCTCTGGAATATGATGCAGATAAGAACGGCTATTACTACACCGACCCCACCTTCTTCATCAAGAGCGTGATGCTCTCGGAGGGGGAGCTCTTTACTGTATCAGCTATCATCCCTCTTCTGGAGCAGTACAAAAATACGCCGCTGGAAGCCTCTTTCAAAAGCATTTTCCAGAAGATCATCGACATGCTGCCGGGAGAAGTCTCTGTCAATTCCAGCTTTGCGGCAGGGGGAATCCAGTTCATATCAGACCCCCTTCCAAACATAGACAATGTGGTTTTCAACACAGTGTTCAAGGCAGTCAAGCTGCGGGTGAGCATGGACTTCCAGTACCGCTCCCTCGGAAAGCAGGAATACAGCCTCCGGCGCCTTGATCCGTATCAGGTTATCTGCCAGAAGGGAAACTGGTATGTGATAGGCTATTGCCATAAGGCTGGCGCTGTGCGTGTTTATTCCCTTTCAAGAATGAAGAAGATCGCTTGCACCAAGAAGCAGTTCAATGTGCCTGCCGACTTCGATATCAAAAAGCATGTGGATCCAAACTTCGGAGTGTGGAACAACCCGACAGCCCCTGTTAAAGTTGAGCTTCTTTTCTCAAAGGCGATAAGCACATATATCCTGGAGCGGAACTGGCATGAGGGGCAGAAGATGCAGCAGAAAAAAGACGGCACAGTTTATCTTTCCTTCAAGTCAAACCAGATGCAGGAGACTCTGTTCTGGGTGCTCCATTTCGGCAGCGCAGTTAAGGTTCTAAGCCCGCCGGAGCTGGCCGACAGGGTCAGGAAAGAGGCTAAGAAAATAGCGAAAATGTACTGAGTCGGGCGGTCAGATCTTCCTGTTCAGAAGGTTGAGGAACTCTTCCCTGGTGGCCAGGTTCTTCCGGAATGTGCCAAGCACAGAGGATGTGGTCATAAGGGAGTTCTGCTTCTCTACACCGCGCATCATCATGCACAGATGCTGGCATTCCATAACCACGCCCACTCCCTCGGCATCGACTGCCCGCTTTATCTCCTCTGCGATCTGCACAGTAAGCCGCTCCTGAATCTGGAGCCGGCGGGCATACATCTCCACAATCCGGGCAATCTTGCTTACTCCCAGCACCTTGTCCTTTGCGACATAGCCCACATGACAGCGGCCGAAGAAGGGGAGCATGTGGTGCTCGCACAGGCTGTAGACCTCGATGTCGCGGCAGATTATCATGTTGTTGGCTTCGGAGGAGAAGATGGCGTTGTTGATTATTGTCTCGGGGTTCTCGCTGTAGCCCTTGGTGAGGAAAGCCATAGCCTTTGCATAGCGCTCCGGGGTTCTGATAAGCCCTTCCCTGTCCGGGTCCTCGCCGATCTCTATAAGAAGCTCTCTGATAAGCTCCTCAACTTTTTTCTGATTCATATTATTCCTCTCTCCAGGTGGCATTAACCACAAAGCATGGCTGATCATCCACTTTTCCCGCCATACGGAACTGGTTCCCGTTCTTGGAGAACTCAAGCTTGACCACAGCGCCGCTCCGGATCTCCCGGGAGTAGCTGACCGATATCTCTGACAGAAGCCCTTTCTTGTGGATTTCCAGCGGAATCTGGTCGCAGAACCAGTCGATATATCTTGAGTTGTTCACATGGTTGTTGATATCCAGGTCTGAATATTTTGGACAGATAGTGCTTTCCGAAACCTCCCCCTCGGGCATATGCACCTTGCCGGGAAGCTCCAGTTTTAAAGGGGGTTCTGCCGGGGTCTGCACCGAAACGCCCTTTGAGGCAGGTATTGCAAGGGATCTGTTCTCTATATCCATGAGGGCCCAAAGTGTAGAGGCTGTGCCTAGAAGATTTCCGGCATCATCTTTGAAAGTGAAGAACCTTGGGAAAAGCAGTCTGCGCTCAGGTTCGGGCCAGGTGGTCACATTGACCGGGGTATGGAAATCAGGATACTTGTCCATCTTGAGGGATGTCCTGATAAGCACCCAGGCGACCCCTTTCTTCTTAAGCTCCTCGTAGCTGGCTCCCAGCTTAGCTGCATGTTTGCCGGCAGCCTCCTGCATGGTCAGGAATATGTCCTCTATCTTCCAGAGTCCCTTGAAATCCAGCTCGTTATAGGAAAGCTCTTTTCTCTCGGTTAAAATCATATCTGTATTATTTCAGATTTTAAGGGGTGTTTCAATATATTATCATTGACATAAAATATTATAATTTATAAAGTTATTTTGATGCAAAAAGATGAATTATATATAACAGCCAGCCTTGCACGCCTTGAGCTGACAGAAAAAGAGGCCGAGACACTCAGTCAGGCCGTATCTCAGATGATAGAGTACTTTTCCATGATGGAGAAGATAGATGTGACAGGCCTTGAGCCCACAACCCATGTCTCCATTTGCGAGAACAGGGTACGTAAGGACGAGGTGATAGAGAGCACCCTTGCCGAGACTATGATCGAAGCTGCTCCTGAGCGGGACGAGCGGTTCATAACCGTGCCCCACATCCTGTAGGAGGCTGCTATGATTGATGTTCTGGCAAAGGATAAAGATATCCACTCCTTCCTGGAGTATGATGACACCAAGAAAAAATGCAAGAATCCAAACGGACCTCTGGCAAATATTCCCTGTGGTGTCAAAGACAACATTGCAGTAGAGGGCTTCCATCTTACCTGTGCCTCCAAGATTCTGGAGAACTTTGTTTCCCCATACAATGCCACAGCTGTGGAGAAGCTGGAGGAGGCTGGTGCCGTAGTTGTGGGCAAGACCAACATGGACGAGTTCGGAATGGGATCCTCCACCGATTTCTCTGCCTTCGGAGGCACCAACAACCCATGGAACAAAGAATGTGTCACAGGCGGTTCCAGCGGCGGCAGCGCGGCTGCAGTGGCAGCCGGTCTGGTCCCGTTCGCACTGGGATCAGACACTGGCGGATCCATCCGCCAGCCTGCCGCCTTCTGCGGTGTATACGGGCTTAAGCCTACCTACGGAAGCGTATCCCGTTATGGACTGGTGGCCTATTCCTCCTCCCTTGATGTGATCGGAGTCCTCTCGAAAGACCTGGATCTGACCGAGAAAGTGTTCAAGGTTATCCGCGGTCAGGACTGGAGAGACCAGACCTCTATTCCATACCCAGAAGAGCCTGCAAAGCCGGTGAACGGCAAGCTCAGTTTCACATACCTTGAGGGCGACCTTGGTTTGATCCCTGAGATTGAAAAAGGATACAAGGCCCTGATTCAATCTATCAAGGACAAAGGTTTC